>JAABSJ010000121.1 GCA_011390515.1 Oscillatoria sp. | reverse complement strand
CGGTGACTAGGGCTAAACTGCCTTCGGCATACTGTTCACAGCGACTGCGATCGCAGGTAATCCCCTGGAGACAGAACTCGCTGAGTGCCCCGATCGCATGACCTAAAATTTCAATGCTGTGAATTAGGTTATAGGCAATCAAGGGCATCATCACGTTCAGTTCCAGTTGTCCCCCTTGTGCCGCCAGGGCGATCGCACTGTCATATCCCATCACCTGAAAACACACCATCGAAGTCATCTCTGCCATCACCGGATTATATTTCCCTGGCATAATCGAGGACCCCGGTTGCACTGGGGGTAATTGAATTTCCTTCAGTCCCGTTTTCGGTCCCGAATCCATCAGGCGCAAATCATGGGAAATTTTTAGGCAATCTGTGGCTAAATTTCTTAATGATCCCGAAACGCTGACAAAGGGGGCCATACTTTGCATGGCTGCCATTAAGTGCGGGGTCGGGGTCAGGGGAATATTAATTAACTCCGAGAGAATCTTCACCACCTGTTGGCGATACTTGGGATGAGTATTTAAACCCGTTCCCGCAGCACTTCCCCCAATCCCCAGGACCGTGAGTTCTTTCCCGGCAGTTTCGATGCGCGTCCGATGTTCTGTCAGTATATAGGCCCAGGCGCGAAAACTTTCCCCGAGTCTGACGGGTACCGCGTCTTGGAGATGGGTTCTGCCGGATTTGACGATATCCTGGAATTCGACTGCTTTGGCTTCTAGAGCAGCGATCGCCTTGTTGAGTGCAGGATAAAGACTATGCTGCAACGCCAACAGTCCCCCGATGCGAATGGCAGTGGGGATGACATCATTGGTGGATTGTCCGTAGTTGACTGTATCGTTGGGGCTAATCCGCTGATAATTGCCCTTAGAGTCCCCCAGCAGTTCCAGGGCGCGATTGGCGAGGACTTCGTTGACGTTCATGTGGTGAGAGGTTCCCGCACCGGCTTGGTAAACATCTACCACAAATTGATCCCGTAATGCGCCGTTGAGGATTTCGTCGGCAGCATCGGCGATCGCCTGACTCAGTTCTGGGGGTATGCATCCGAGTTCCCCATTGGCAAGGGCTGTAGCTTTTTTGATCAGCAAACAGGCATCCAGGTAGGTGGGTAAGGGTTTGAGTCCGCTGATCGGAAAATTTTCCGTGGCCCGCAGGGTTTGGATGCCATAATAGGCAGCGGTGGGGATTTGCCGTTCTCCCATCGAATCCCGTTCTATGCGGTAGTCTAATTCGGATTGTTCGCTCATCAAATCTTTCTGGGCTTATTGTTGAAAATTTAAACGATTCAAAGTAATTTTACCGAGCAGAGTGAGCTTTGATCGCAGTATCCTTAATATTGGACAGATCAAATAGATTTTTCACTAAAAGTATGAGTCAAACTATGAGTCGCTCAATCTCTATCTATGAGCGCACTTTAGAGTGTAGGCCAGATAGCTATTGGGAATGGTATCAACAGGCCAATGCCATGCGGGATGCGGGTGAGTATCATGATGCCCTTAGCTGCTACGATAAAGCGGTGGAATATCGCCCGGAAGATTATTGGGCCTGGTATCAAATTGGCAATGTTTTAGATGAGTTGGGTCGGTATGAGGAGGCGATCGCCAGCTATGACCGCGCCTTAAAGGTCCGTCCGGGAGACTATTGGGCCTGGTATGAACGGGGCAGCGCCTTCCGGCAATTGCGGGAGTATGACGCGGCGATCGCCAGCTATGACCGCGCCCTGGAAAACCGTCCGGGAGACTATTGGGCCTGGTATGACCGGGCAATTACTCTAGACCGGGCCTGTCGCTACGAGGAGGCCGTCGCGAATTATGACCGAGCCCTGGAAGTGCGGCCTACGGATTATTGGGCCTGGTATCGTCGGGGAATTGCCCTGGAGATGATGCAGGAGTATGAGAAGGCGTTAGCGAGTTATGATTTGGCTCTAGACATGAAACCTACCGCAGAGATGGCCTGGTATCGCCAGGGGAAAATGTTGGATTTGTTAGGGGAAACGGAAGCGGCGATCGCCAGTTATGACCGGGCATTGGAGATTGACCCGGAGGATGATTTGGTTTGGTACGATCGCGGCATTGCCCTGGATGACCTGGACCGCCCTGCTGAAGCCCTTCAGTGCTACGAACGGGCTATTTCTATCTATTCGGATAATTTCTGGCCCTGGTATCAATTGGGGAACGTTCAGAGTCAGTTAGGCAACTACGAGGAGGCTGTGGCCAGCTTTGACCGCGCTTTGGAGTGTGAACCGAACTGGACCCGTTGGGGTGAAGATTATGAGTGTTTAAGCGGTTGGGTCTGGCATGACCTGGGTATCGCATTAGGGGAACTCTGTCGCTACGATGAGGCGGTGATGAGCTTCCAAAAAGCCCTGACGATTGAACCGGAAGATGGCATGATTTGGTACGATCTGGCCCGCTACTTGATTCGCCAAGGGGATGGCCCCGGGGCTGTTGCCAGTTTGGAACAGGCGATTCACTGGGGGGGAGACTCCTATGTTGAGAAACTTGCCACAGACAGGGAATTTGACGGTTTGCGGGGCGATCGCACCTTTCAAGGTTTGATGTAACTTTCTTTCGGCTGATCTTGCACTAAGAGCTTAGACTCTTGGGGTGGAACGTTGAAAGACAGTGACCTAAATTTTTCACGTTTCATCCCCTGTCTACGGTATCAAGGGAACTGACGATTCATTGGGTGGAAAATGTCAAGATTTTCTGACAAAAACTCCCTAAAATTGGGAAATAAATTGCGTTTAATTCGTGAAATAAAAAGATTAATTTAATTGAATAGAAAGGGTCAAAAATCCTTTAAAATTTTAGAGGGGATTTACAGTGAATGGACCCCCAGTAACCTCGGATTAAAATTTGAGCCAAGTCAGTATAAACGCTTATCGAAAGGGCAGACAAGCAGCTAAATGGCAAAAAGATAGCCCGAATCGAGGGAACAAATCCACACAGCGCAGATATTTTCTGCTTTGGAGCGCTATTATGAGCGAAAATCAAGACTCAATGGGATTAGACAGTTCAACAGATCTAGGGAACAGCGCCACCGCGACGGCACTCAAGCCAGAATCAGCAGACCAACCGAAGGATTATCAAGAGTGGTATAAGCGGGCCAGCGTTCTCCATGACTCGAAACGGTATGAAGAGGCGATCGCCAGTTATAACCAGGCCCTGGAAATCCGCCCCCATGATTATTGGGCCTGTTATGAACGCGCCAATGCACTCGCGGCCCTCCATCGGTATGAAGAGGCGATCGCCTCTTATGATCAGGCACTGGAAAGCAAACCCAATGATTATTGGGCCTGGTATCGTCGGGGGAATGCCTTAAGACATACAAACTGTCATGAAGAGGCCGTTGCCAATTACGATAAAGCCCTAGAATTGCGGTCCCGGGACTATTGGGCCTGGTATCAACGGGGGAAAGCGTTAGGGGAACTCGGACAGGTTGACGAGGCAGTCGCCAGCTTTGACCAGGCCCTAAAAGAACGCCGGGATGACTATTGGGCCTGGTATCGTCGCGGGGAAGTCTTAGCCAAACATAATCGCTATGAAGAAGCGCTAGATAGTTATGACTGCGCCTTAGACCTCCGTCCGCACGATCGCTGGGCCTGGTATCGTCGCGGGGAAACCTGGCAACGGTTTGGCCGGTACGAAAAGGCGATCGCCAACTATGCCGAGGCCCTAGATATTGACGAGGATTTTCCCGAAGTCCATTATGCCAAGGCTACTTGTCATCTTCTCCTGGGTCAAATTGAACGGGCGATCGAACATTTGCACGCTTATATTTCCCAAGCCCCAGAACAATGTCAAGAACGGACTCGCCTGGATGGAACCTGGGACTCGATTCGCCACGACCTCCGCTTCCAAGCCTTGTTACATGAAGTCCAGGCTTGACCGATTGCGATAAACCTCCACCGGAGTTGCACCAGATTATACCAATCTTGAGCTAACTCACAAAAAAAAGGCGATCGCCTCTTGACAGGCGATCGTATTTTGTGTATATTACTATCATAGAAATCTGTGCCGAAATATATATAGCCTATCGCGATCGTTCGTAGTAACGACTTCAGTCGTTCTCCACGTTCGTAGTAACGACTTCAGTCGTTTCCGGATTGTTCGTAGTAACGACTTCAGTCGTTTCCGGATTGTTCGTAGTAACGACTTCAGTCGTTTCCAAATTGTTCGTATTGTGGATCTAAACCTGATAGTCTTGTAGTGCGAGCATCTTGCTCGCTTTCTCTATGACAAATTTATTTAGACGCGCTATACAAACCTCGGAAGAGAACGACTGAAGTCGTTACTACGAACACCGGAGAACGACTGAAGGCGTTACTACGAACACCGGAGAACGACTGAAGTCGTTACTACGAACATGAGAAGAGAACGCCTGAAGGCGTTACTACGAACTAAGACAGATATTTTTACTGTCCTAACATTTGTAACTGATATAACCCGGCATAGAGTCCACCTTGTTGTAGTAATTCCTCGTGACTGCCTTGTTCCACCAGTTGACCTTGCTTGAGGACGAGAATGCGATCGACATTTTTAATGGTCGAGAGACGGTGAGCGATTATTATCGCTGTGCGGTCCTGTAATAAATGGTCTAAGGCATCTTGAATTAACGACTCCGTTCTTACATCTAAACTGGCAGTTGCTTCATCTAGCACTAAAATTTTCGGGTTGCGAATTGCTGCCCTGGCAAAGGCTAACAGTTGCTTTTCTCCCCCAGATAAATTAGTCCCCCGTTCCCGCAATTGGGTATTGTATCCGTGGGGTAAATCCTCAATAAAACTGGCTACATTGGTTCGTTCTGCGGCGGATTGAATCTCTGCGAAGGTATAGGTTTCTCCGAGGCTGATATTACTTTTAACATCCCCTGCAAACAAAAATCCATCCTGGAGAATGACACCGATATGCTGGCGTAATTCTGCTTGGCGCATATCTTTAACATTGACTCCATCAATAAGAATTTGACCTTGACTCGCTTCGTAAAGACGGCATAACAACCGGACAATTGAACTTTTTCCAGCCCCGGTAGGACCGACTAGGGCGACTTTTTCACCGGGTTTGATGGTAAAGTCGAGGTTTTTGAGAACATATTCGTCATTTTTATAGGCAAAGGAAACGTTCTGGAAGCGAATTTCTCCGGCATGAGGGTTGGAGAAATCAGCCAGAGGACTGTGATTCTTGGCTGCACCTTGCCACGGGGCACCGACTGCCCGTTCTTTGACATCGGGATCGCGAATTTCAATGGTTTCGTTGAAGATATCGCTAATTCGTTCAATGGCGGTAAATCCAGCTTGAATGGCGGTGAATTTATCGGCAAATTGGCGCAGCGGGTCAAATAAGCGTTGGGAAAATAGGATAAATTCTGCTAATTTCCCGACATTCATGGTATCGCCGAGTACGAGTTGGCCGCCTAACCACAAGACTCCGGCGATCGCCACAAAGGCAATCCATTCTAAGGTTGCAGAAACGGCAGAATCATAAAAAATGGTTTTGTCAACGGCTTTAATATAACGCTGGTTATTCACCCGGAAGATTTCTGCATTAAAGGCTTCCCTGCGAAAGATTTGGACCACGCCAACGCCGACAATATTCTCTTGTAACTTAGAGTTGAGGGAGGAGAGTTCTTCTCTGGCTTTATAGTTTTCTTGGCGATATTGCTGTTGGAAATAAATAATTAAGGAAGCGACGGGAATCAGCAACAACAACAGCAGGAGTGCCAGTTGCCATTGCCGATAGAACATGATGATTAAGACGATCGCAATCGAAAATAAATCCGTGACTACCCCAATTGCGCCGGTGGAAAACACCTCGCCGAGGGCTTCTACATCGCTAGTCAGGCGGGTAATCAAGCGTCCGACAGGAGTGCGATCGAAAAACCGGACCGCCAAAGAGGTGACATGATCGAACAAATCATTGCGAATATCCGCAGTAATTTTCTGCCCGACTTCTTGAACGAAATAGGACTGAATCGCTTGTAAGGCAAATCGGACCGTAATCGTAAATAAGAGTAACCCAGAGAGAAGATTTAAACCTTGTCGAAGGGTCAGGTTTGACAAAAACGGGAGATTCGTGGGTTCGCTTCGGATCAGGGAAATAGCCTGTCCGATAATAATGGGTTGGACGGCACCTGCAAAGGCTAAGGGGACTAATAAGATCAGGGAAATCCCCAACAGACGACTACTGCGACGGGCATAAGGCACCAAACGCAGAAATAAGCGCCAATCATTTTCGCGACGGCGCGATCGACCTTTTTCGGGAGTTGGGGGCGGTGATAAGCGAGTCATCAATAAACCTTATGGACAATGGAAGACAGATGTCATCCCACTGTAGCGTAACCCCCGAGGCGATCGCCCCTGGGGACCCCCGGGATTACACTGCGGTGGTTGTCATTTCGCGGATTGCAGCAATGCGATCGCAGATGCCATCGGTATTCAGACGATAGCTAATCGGGTGGGCAATCAATCTCGCCGAACTTTGAAATAACACTTCCATTTCAATCAGGCCATTTTCCTTGAGAGTCCGTCCAGTCGAGACCAAATCCACGATCGCCTCCGACATTCCCGTAATCGGTCCCAGTTCCACCGAACCCGACAGGGGAACGATTTCCACCGGCAAATCCAACCGTTGAAAGTATTCCCGGGCACAATGGACAAACTTACTGGCAACTCGTCCGTGGGCCGGTAAATCCAGCGATCGCCGGTAGGGACTCGACTCCTTCACCGCCACCGACAACCGACAGTGACCAAATCCCAAATCCAGTACCTGGGCCACTCGCGGCTGTTTTTCCCGCAATACATCATAACCGGCAACCCCCAACTGCGCTTGACCGTACTCCACATAAACCGGCACATCATGGGTCCTCACCAATAGCGCCCTGGCGGTCCCCGTGGGGTCTAAAATTTGCAACTGTCGATTCGACGAATCCAGAAATGCACTAAAATCCAATCCCACCGACTGCAACAGTCGGATGCTATCGGTTAACAACGATCCTTTCGGTAAAGCGACGGTCAGCATAAGACAAAATGAGAATATCGGTTTTAAATTTTACTGGGGAATGGGGACAAGATTTAGAATCGGGGACAACAAACCGGGATTCTGACCCTCGTTTCTAACCTTCAACCCTCACCAATCATACATAATGCGAATTCTTTTAGTGGATGATGAAGTCCAACTCACGGAACCTTTAACTCGGGTCCTGACTCGGGAAGGATATCAAGTAGAAGTCGCCTCCGATGGCGCAACCGGGGCCGAATTAGCGCGACAAGGGGGATATGATCTGCTGATTTTAGATTGGATGTTACCCCATCAATCCGGATTAGCCATTTGCCAGGAAATCCGTCTTCAAGGGGATGTGACGCCGGTTCTATTTCTGACGGCGAAAGATACCTTAGACGATCGCGTTCAAGGACTGGATGCGGGGGCCGATGATTATCTAGTAAAACCCTTTGAATTGCTAGAATTATTAGCAAGAGTGCGAGCACAACTGCGGCGATCGGTCACCCAGAAAACTCCAAATCCGGAGACTCATCTTTACCGGGATGACCTGGAACTCGACCTCGACAACCAGTTAGCATACCGAGGCGGGCGCACCATCGAACTCTCGGAAAAAGAAAGCACCCTTCTGGAATATTTTATGCGCCACAGCGGACAATTACTCACCCACAGCGAAATTTATCAGCATTTGTGGCCTACCGGGGAAAAACCCAGCAGCAACGTCCTCGCGGCCCAAATTCGCCTCCTCCGGCGCAAAATTGAAGCCCCAGGGGAGGTGCCATTAATTCATACGGTTTATGGCAAAGGGTATCGATTTGGGTCTGGGGGTGAATCGTCCCAATCATCAGGCCCCGACTAGAGTTTAGGTCGGATGATTCCGGCAATAAATCAGAGTTTAGAATCAGGATATCCCGAATTAAGTCTGACGAACAGAAAATTGAACTATTCACTGATTTAGCATTGGGAAACAGAAAGTTATGTATTTGGATTATTTGTGGAAAACTCTAACTCAATCGGGCAACAATCGGGGTAGATTTAAGCCCCTCGGGTTACCGCTTTTACTGGCGATCGTCACCCTGAGTACCTTAAGCTGCACTACATCTCCCCAATCCTCCCAATCCCCCCCATCCCCCCAATCTCCCCAATCTCCCGTAGTCAATCCCAATTCACCCCCCATCCAGGACGATCGCGGCAGGGGGACAGGGGACGAGATCCCGATCGCCTCCTCGGTTTTACCACAAACCAATGCCCAAGGGGATTATACAGGTAAATCTAATCATATTAATTGGCGAGTCGTAGACCCAGACCCCAATGGGTTGAACTGTCGCATGGGCGATCGGACCATTGATCAAGTCTGGACTCCCTCTTCCGGGGCCTTAAATATCGGCAGTTGGCCCGTAACAGGAACATTACCCCCCGATTCCACCTTCCAAGCAGCACTTTCTCCCGGTGGGTTTGTCTTAACCTTTGATGCCAACAATCAACCCTGGATGTTTGTACAAAGTAGCAACGGACCCGAACAAACAAACAATTGTTTCATTCGCGCCAATACCAACTACATAGAACCCATAACCACCACTCGTTAATTTTATCGGAGTTCGTAGTATAGCGGTTACCAAACTCATTATGTCCTTTTCAAAGCCCCTCTCCCCTTCTGGGTGAGGGGTTTGGGGTGAGGGCGTATTGCTGATGTCCTTTTCAAAACCCCTCTCCCAGAACGGGAGAGGGGTTTGGGGTGAGGGCGTATTCCTTATAATGACGTCTAATTGGAAGGGCGGGGATCGACAATGGAACCCATGAACAAAATAGTTTGAGTTCGGTTGTCACGAATTGCCATAAAAAACGGGCGATCGACAATCATGGAAAACCGTTCGGGTTTAGGGCCCTCATCAAGACTGATCCGAGTGATTCCCATAGAAGTTACAGCCGCTGCTTCTGTCCCTTCTTCATTTACTTCTAAAAAAGTTTTGTGTTGAACCGCAGAAATGTGAACATTCTCCGCAGTCATCTTCGAGAAATCGGCTTGATTGGGAGAGAAAGCAATTCCCATCCCCATCTGTTCCAGGGTATCGTTTAAGGCGATACTATATCCTAACTCAAATCGGGGTAATTGGATCATTCCGTCTTGCCGTCGCATTGCTTTGATCCAGGCGGTCCATTGTTCCGCACTCAATTCCTGATAAAACTGGTCGAAGTTAACAGTCTCCCGAGGCAGCAAGACATACAGACTAAATTGCCCATTTCCATAAGGAAGACTGATCGCCTGAACCTCTGAATTTTCTAGGTATGAATAATTGCCAACTTGCAGCATTAAAGGATGGGGTTGAGTTGTGCCATCCAGTCGTCGAAAAGGTAGTTCTTGCGTCAATTCTTCAGAAAATTCCTCGGTCCAACTCCCTTTAAAATAGATGGCATTCATCAGGTAAAGAATATCGTCGGGATTGATTTGTTCAATTATTTTGTGAATTTTATCGTTGGTTTGTTCTCGGACCCAAGCATTAATTTCATCAGGCGCAGTCGGACTGGTAAAGTCTAATCGGTTCAGTTGGGCTTGATAGAACTCAGTGACTCGTTGCAGAAAATTCGGGAGAAACGATGCAGTTTGATTCAGCCAGAGAGAATTGGCAATATTTATTTCTACCGCCTCATATTCATCGAATAGTAATGTCTTAACTGCGGCATTCGCTTGGTTAAATTCGTCTAAACTCATGCCTTGGATTTCCAAGGCTTCTGCCATCGCCATTTGAGTTGTTCCATCTGCCCCATTATAGGTCATGGCTAAGGCATTGGTAATGCTGGCAGGAGAAATAAAAATATTTTCCTGTCTTTGCTGCTGCTGAATTGTGGAAAAGAGTTTAAAGGCAAAGTGAGTATAAATGCTGGTCGTTTCATCCAAGTTTGTCAAGGAATCAGACTGATTCGGGGGAGTAGATGAATTGGAAAGGCTACAACTCTGGACTGGAACCGAGGTGACAAATGCCCCAGCTAAGATAGCAGTGGCGATCGCCCCTAGAGGTTTACCAAAATCAAAGAACAGTCTATTCATGTTCCGAGACTCCGTTTAAAAACAGTTGAAACTCAACTATATAATAGCTTGTTTTTTAGAAATTGCTCCTACAGGCTGCAAGACTCCCAAGAGTTGATGATTCAGTTCATCAGCAGGACTGACGACTGAACTCAAATAGGTTTCACTCTAAAATACAAGAAGAATTAAAGCCGATTATAGGATTCGTTTCCAAAACAAACATCCCTCTTTTTAAGGTTTATTCTAGGGATTAACCAAAGTCCCCATAAACAGCAAAGTGCCGGTAGTATCATCTCGAATCGCGAAAAAGAAAGGGCGATCAATAATCATCTCCACTGGCCCACTGCGAGTACCCAAGATTCCCGTTACTGCCGATGCTTCCGTCCCTTCTTCATTCACATCCAAAAATGTTTTGTGCTTAATTTTACTAATCCAAAAAGGTTCTGGAGTAATTGAGCTAAAATCTGCCTGAGAGCTAAAAACTATCCCCATATTCATCGCGGTTAGAATATCTTTTAGTTCAATATCATATTCTATCTTAAACCGTGGCAGCCCCAATTTAACAGGTTTATGTTCCCAATATTCCTTAAGCCATAAATTCCAGTTTTCGGGATTCAATTGCTCTAAAAATAAATCTAAACCCACTTCACGATTGGGCAGAAAAATATATAAATTTACTTCTGCTGTATTGCCATAAGGCAAAGCAATAGCCTGAAATAAGGCATTTTCATGGTAAGCAAACTCTTGGGTTTGAAACATCAGGGGATGAGGTTTCATCTGTCCATCGGCTAAGGCAAATGGATGCTCACGAGTGTCAGATTCAGAAAAGGGACTCAACCAGGCAGATTTAAAGTAAATAGCATTCACCAACAGAGCGATCGTACCGCTATCAAAATCATTAGGTTCTAAAACATGGTCTATTTTTTGACGAGTTTCTTCCGCTACCCAGCCATTAATCAGGGGGGCAGCAGTAGCGGGACTACTAAAATCAATTTCACGAGTTAGGGCGTGATAACTGGCTTCATTTCTTTGAATAAAATTAGAATTAAAAGAGCCACTTTGTCTCATCCAGAAAGAATTGGCAATGGCTAATTCTACTTCTGAGTCCATTTCTTGGAGGTAAGTTTGGAGTGCGGATAGGGTAGAATCAATTTGCGATTGTTCTATCCCCGGAGTTTCTAAAACCGAGGCGATCGCCTCGTGAGTTGCACCCGTTGCACCCCCATTAAGCATTTGTAAAGCCAGGGTCAAACTCAAGGGAGAAATAAAAATATTTTTGTCCTTTTCTTGTTGATAAATTCGAGAAAATAACTTGAGACCAAAGCGAGTATTTGCCGTAATAATGGGTTGAGTTGCTACCGAATTTTCTAATGCTTTATTCAAAGTGATCCACAAGGGTTCAACGGCTGTATGCTCGTTCATATTGATAGCAGGAATCTGGGCATAAGGGGGTTCAGAACCCTCCAATCTTGCCATCCAACCCAGGGTGGCGATCGCCACTGCACCCAGTAAAGCGATCGGTCTTACCGCATTCATACAATCTTTTTTCATACCAGTCCATTACATTCTGTTTATCTTCAAGGCATAACCTTGTAGACAGCACCCTGAGCGATTTTTATTCCGGGATATCCTCGGGTTAGAAAACCGCTTTATCCCCTCTGTTTATCCTGATGTCCCTGCAACGTAATAATCGTCACTTCTGGGGGACAAAATAGCCGTCCCGGGAAATAAGTCCCCAATCCTCGACTTACATAAAGTTGATTGTTTCCCACCTGATGCAACCCTTGAGACCACTCCCATCGCTCGATAATTTTATAACAATCTTTTGACAGATAGGGAATCCACTGCCTCCATCCTTTAGGAATTCGTTCACGGAGGCATTTCAAATAAGCAGGAAGGGGCCCAATTTTGGGTAAAATAATTTGTCCCCCATGAGTATGACCCGATAGCTGCAAATCAACCCGCAGTTTTTCCAAATAAGTTGCCGTATCGGGATTGTGGGAGAGCACAATTCGCGGAATTGATGCATCAATGCCAGGAAAAACTGCCCGACTATTAAACTGACCCGACTGCACCTCTGCCATTCCCACCACCGCCAAACCTGACCCCAACGGATAAACCACTTCATTCCAGAGAATAGGAATTCCAATCCTCTCGAATGCTGCAATAATGGTTGACTTAGAATGAGGCATCTTGATATCATGGTTGCCTAAAATCCCATAGATACCCCGGCGACTTTGGAGATGCTTAAGTTGCAAAGTCAAAGCGTAAATACAGTCCGGATTATGGGTTACATAGTCCCCAGTCAGCAGGACCAAATCAGGATCGGCATGATTGGACACTGCGATCGCCTCCGCCAAGAGTTTATCGGACAATCCCTCCTTTTCATAATGAAAATCGGATAACTGGACTAACTTTGTCCCGATCAGATGAGTGGGTAAATCGGCGATCGCCACGTTTAACCGTTCAATTTTTAACGATCCGGTCAAAAACCCGTGCATACCTGTAATTATCCTACTGGACAGATAATCCCAGCATAACAAACTTTCTCAAATCACCCCTCAAAAGCACTCTCCCCTGTTTGTAGTAACGACTTCAGTCGTTATCCTCCGGTTCGTAGTAACGACTTCAGTCGTTATCCTCCGGTTCGTAGTAACGACTTCAGTCGTTATCCTCCGGTTCGTAGTAACGACTTCAGTCGTTATCCCCCATCTCCTATAAAATTAACCCGCTTCCTTTTCTCCGGCACAATTTTCTCTTAAAAAAGAGTAATCTATGCAGGGACTGCCATCCCCCGTTGTACTGCCGGACGTTTCTGTAGTATTTCTACCCAGCGCTTCAGATGGGGATATTGTTCCAAAGTCAACCCCATAAACTCGTAACTCGCCACCCAAGGAAAAAGCGCAATATCTGCAATAGAGTAATCCTCAAGCGCAATATAGCGGCGATCGGCCAATTGTCTATCTAATACCCCATATAATCGTAAAGTTTCTTGCTCATACCGGGCGATCGCATAAGGAACTTTTTCTGGCGCAAACCGATTAAAATGATTAAACTGCCCAAACATTGGACCCACACTGGCCATCTGAAACATCAACCATTCCATCACTTGATAGCGGGATTTCATCTCCCTTGGCAATAATTTCCCCGTTTTTTCCGCCAGATACATCAAGATAGCCCCCGATTCAAACACCGTTATTTCCATATCATGGTCGATAATTGCCGGAATTTTGCTATTAGGATTAATCTCTAAGAAGTCAGGAGAAAATTGCTGCCCTTGGGTAATATCAATTTTATGGACATTGTAAGAAATACCTAACTCTTCTAACAGAATAGAAACCTTGCGTCCATTGGGAGTCGGAAAGGTATAGAGGTCGATCATCGTTTGAAAGTCTCCTAGAATTGGGCGATTATTATACAAGATTACCCCTAATTTAAACAGAGTAATTGGAGCTAATTTGGTATCAATTGTACTTGACAACCAGGCCCGGATAGATAATACGGGATTCAGGGACTAGGAATTGTATCCTGGGATATCTGGGGCCTATCCACAAGTTCAAGTAGGGGCCAGACCAGAGTTGGGGTAATTCACCATCTAGAAGTCGTCATATAGCCTTTCTCATGTCCATAAGGTACAACCCCTCACCCCAAACCGTCGGCGGCCCAGAACGGGAGAGGGGATGCAAAAAAGTACCTCATCAGTCCGGGAACCGCTATATAAAAATAGGGAATGTGGACGTCCACATTCCCTACAGGGCAAACAATTTAAACTAACCTAATGACCCAATGCCTCCAAGCCGTTTTTATATTATAAATAACGACTGAAATTGAATGAATCTTCTTATCAATGTTTTAAGAATTAACTATGCCAATATCCTGGCAGAACAAACTTAATTGAGAGTCCGCCTGCCTTAATTTATTTAGGAATATTCCTATCATTCTGGCGTAGGTAAACAGTCAGCAAAACTGGACAGCCGATTATCAGAAAAAGGCCGATAATAGGACTGATACCACGAAACAAACCGGGGAATTCCCACCTCCAGGGGAATACTGGGGCGAAATCCTACATCTTGCGCCAATTCCTCAATATCTGCATAAGTCGCAGGAACATCTCCCGGTTGCATGGGAAGAAACTCTTTTTCCGCTTTTTTACCCAAACAGTCCTCCAAAATTTCAATAAATCGCAACAATTCAACCGGCTGATTGTTGCCAATATTATAAACTTTATAAGGAACAGCCAGACTGGGGCTAGAAGAGTCCGTTTCGGTTGCCTCGGGATTTTTTTGAGGGATGCGATCAAGAACTCGGACTACCCCGGTGATAATATCGTCAATATAGGTAAAATCTCTTTTCATTTTACCATAGTTAAAAACAGGAATTGGCTTCCCGGCTAAAATCGCTTCGGTAAACAGAAACAACGCCATATCGGGACGACCCCAAGGACCGTAAACCGTGAAAAATCGCAGACCCGTGGTCGGCAATCCATATAAATAGCTGTAAGTATGCGCCATCAATTCATTGGCTTTTTTAGTTGCCGCATATAAACTAATCGGCGCATCTACATTATCCCGAACGGAAAAGGGCATTTTGGTATTTGCACCATAAACTGAACTGGAAGATGCAAATACCAAATGTTTAACATTGTTGTGCCGACATCCTTCTAAAATATTCGTGAACCCGATTAAGTTACTCTCGACATAAGCATGAGGATGGGTTAACGAATAACGCACCCCTGCTTGGGCCGCTAAATTAACAACCCGGTCCGGTTGATAGTCAGCAAATAGTTTCTCCATCCCCAGGCGATCGCTCAAATCTAATTGGCAAAACTCAAATTGGGGATGCGCTTGCAACAACGCCAGTCGCGATCGCTTTAAATTAACATCATAATAATCATTCAGATTATCGATGCCCAGAATCGCCTCCCCCCGTCCCAGCAACCGCTGACACAAATGAAAGCCAATAAAACCCGCAGCCCCAGTCACTAAAATCGGTTTCATAACCCCTTACAAACTCCAATAAACTATTTTTGAAGGAAAAAGACTCGGACCCAACACTGATTTAATATCCATAAAAATGCCCTCGGGATTCAGACATTGGATTAACTCATCCGGTGAGCATTCTAAATACTGACGATGGGGTACCGCTAAAATCAGTGCATCCAAAGCAAAAAACTCAGACCAAGGCGTCAGGGAAATCCCATAGACTTGGTGAACTTCCTCCGGATTGGCAATGGGATCATGAACGAACGGTCTGATGCCAAACTGTTCGAGTTCAGCCACAATATCGGGAACCCGAGTGTTGCGAGTATCGGGAACATTCTCTTTAAATGTCATCCCTAAAATACCCACCCGGACCTGTTTAATGGGAATATTTTCATGATTGCTCAACAGTTTAATCAACCGCTGACCCAGATAACGCCCCATATTGTCATTGATGCGCCGACCCGCGAGAATAACCTCTGGACGATAGCCGACTTGTTTGGCTTTTGCCGTTAAATAATACGGGTCAACCCCAATACAATGACCGCCCACCAATCCCGGTTTAAACGGTAAAAAGTTCCACTTAGTCCCCGCAGCAGCTAATACTTCATGAGTCGAAATATTCAAACGGTCAAAAATTAAAGCCAATTCATTCATTAAAGCAATATTCAAATCCCGCTGAATATTTTCAATTACCTTGGCAGATTCTGCCACCTTAATCGAAGGGGCGCGATAAATTCCCGCCTTAATAATGGATTCATAAACCTGGGCCACCCGTTCTAAGGTCTCCGCATCTTCCCCAGAAACTACTTTAATAATGGTTTCCAGCCTATGTTCTGGATCTCCAGGATTGATGCGTTCGGGAGAATAGCCTAATTTGAAATCAATACCCGCGCGCAATCCCGATTCTTGGGCTAAAATAGTTCCGCAAGTTTCCTCAGTCACCCCGGGATAAACCGTAGATTCATACACAACGACCGAACCCGGTTGCAAGACTCGCCCCACCAGTTCTGATGCCCGGATTAAAGGGGTTAAATCGGGATGATGATTGGAGTCAATCGGGGTGGGAACAGCAACAATGAAAAAGTTGGATGATTTTAAACGATTGGGGTCACTGGTGAATTGAAGAGACGTTGATTTTAAGTCTTTTAAACAGACTTCTCCCGTCGCGTCGATTCCCTGGGTGAGGGCGTGAATTTTCTCCGGGTTGATATCAAATCCAACAGTGTCTGGAAACTGTTTAGCTAAGGCAATGGCTAAGGGTAGCCCGACATAACCCAGTCCAATAATTGCAATTTTTTCCGACATAATAGGGTATGGTTTAATTGAAGAAGTCAATAGAAGCGTGGTATCAAGGATTAAATTTCAGTCTGTTTATAAACTGGCGGAGAAGCTAACGACTCGGAGTCTGAAACCAACCGGGTTCGGTGAGAATCCGGGGTGGGTTGTCCGGTATCGGAAAGGTCCACTTGCTCAAACCAAAAGAAAGCCGCGATCGCCAATAAACCGAGAATCATGAGACTCGGTGTCGCGATCGCCCAAGATGGGTTGAGGGCGATCGCCACTCCTACCCCATTGCAAACACCGGCTGCCTTGTAAATTCGTCCCACCCCTTGGGGAACCGTCAATCCCATCCGGACCAACCGATGGGAGGTGTGATCCCGTCCTCCATCGGTGAGTTTGAGTTGGCGACGCAGACGTGAGAAGGTAACCAGGGTGGTATCAAAAATTGGGACTGCTAAAATAACGACTGGAACCAGCCAAGTTCCGGAAAATTCTGCACTTGGGGAAATAACCATCAATCCCAGGGCCGCTAACAAAAATCCAATAAATAGACTGCCCGCATCTCCCATAAAAATTGTGGCAGGATGCCAGTTAAACCGCAGGAATCCCAAGGTGATCCCCAAGATCGTCCCACAAACCACGACCAAGGGAATTTGTCCCTGAAACCAGGCGATCGCCCCGAAACCAACACAGGCGATCGCACTCACCCCCGCAGACAGACCATCCATATTATCCAGAAGATTCAAAGCATTGCAGATTCCCACCACCCAAAATAAAGTCAGGGCAATATCCAACCCCTGAATTCCCGTTAGATGTATAAAAATCCCACTAGAGACCAAAGCAATGCCAGCCAACAGTTGGCCGAACAG
>JAABSJ010000120.1 GCA_011390515.1 Oscillatoria sp. | reverse complement strand
GGATCGGGGTCGCCGGATCCGCGATTATGACAAGGTGAACGAACCGGCAGAGGTGATTCACGTCGAAATGTCGCCGGAAGAACAAGATGTTTATGCGCTGATGGGGATTTCTCCGTTGATCCTCCGGGAAGAGGAGGCGAAACCTCCCAAATCAGCCGTTATCTCGGTGACGGAACCGGGAGAGTCGGTTTCTTCTTTCTCGGAACCGAGTTTTGACGATGAAGAACCGATCGCAGAGGCGGATCTAGAGGAGGACTCTCCCGAGCAGGAGGACTCTCCCGAGGAGAATTTTGCTCCAGTTCATCAGGCAGAGGCTGAACCAGATGCTGATGATGATGATGAGGACATCTCCGCATCGGATGAGGACGACAATGAGGATAATTCGGCTGGGATGGCGATTCGTCGTCGCCGTCGTCGTTCTTCTGCCTCCGACAGTTAGTTCGGTTTGATTTAATATTGTCCTTGGGGAGTCCTTCCAATTCTCCAAGGACAATCTTTTTGGGCGATTGCAAAATATAAATCATCCAAACGTTCGTAGTAACCCCTTCAGGGGTTTCTTTAATTTAAGATGACTCCTGAAGGAGTCACTACAAACATTTTGGGGTTTTTATTTTTTGGAGTTCCCTTGTTTCAATTTTGTTTGAACCCGAATAATTGTTTACCCCCAACAAAATCGTGCCGTTAAATGTGCCGCAACAACTTAGTCTCTGGGATGTTTCAGATAACAGCAACAATCCCAATAAAACGCCCCCAAATGATAGAATTGCCGGAGTGGATGAGGTGGGACGGGGTTGTTTGTTTGGTCCGGTGGTTGCAGGGGCGGTTATTTTGTCCGATGAGGCGGCTACACTGTTGAAGGCAGCGGGAGTAACGGATAGTAAGAAGCTGTCCCATAACCAACGCTGTCGGTTAGCAAAACTGATCCGGGAGGAGGCGATCGCCTGTGCCATTGGCATGGCATCAGTCCAAGAAATCGATCGCCTGAATATTTTACAAGCCTCTTTATTAGCGATGAAACGGTCCGTTAATAAACTGCAAGTTAAACCGGAGTTTTGTTTAATTGACGGCAATCAGCGCATTCCTAATTTAGGAATTCCCCAAGAAACGATGATTAAAGGAGATAGCAATTCGTTAGTGATTGCTGCTGCCAGTATTCTGGCAAAAGTCTGGCGCGATGATTTAATTGTGCGCTTGGCGAAGAAATATCCGGAGTATGATTTGACCAGTAATAAAGGATATGGTACGGCGAAACATACTCAGGCTTTGCAACAGTATGGGGTATCGCGGCAACATAGGCGATCGTTTGCACCTTGTCGGATAGGGGGAATTTGAAGGGTTCGGTTTTATTGGGATTGGCGTTTTTGTTTTTCTATTTTGCGTTTTTCTATTTCTGCGATCGGTAACAACAAAGTCTCCTCAATCTCCTCCCGCACCTCCCGGGAAACATAGCAATCACTGCTGAGGCAGTCTAAGAGCAACTGACTTGCATTATAATACCGCTCCACTGATTCTACTTCTTCAGGGGAATTGATATATTCACTTACATTTATAACTTCAATGGTTTCCAAAATATTATTTATTTCTAATTTCTTTAACCAAGATTGCCATAGACCTAAAATATCCCCTGTCCCTACCCCAGCTATTAGCGACTCTTTTAATGTTTCAGGTAGTTTTACAAATCCTCGGTATAGGTCGTCAGCAAATTCTAAAACTATATCTTCAGCTAAAATTTTGGAAAATACTAATACAACCATAGTGAAAGGTAAAGTAATAAGTAAAAATTTATTGTGGCCCCCTATGCTAAATATTTCATTACCTTCAAATAGACCGCTCTCACTTTCAAGTGGACCACTTTCACTACTATAAAGCCACGAAGAAACGCCACTAATTAAGTACAATTTATCCCACACATTCCATTCAGAGCCTAAAACAAGTTGATTATTTACCCAATCTAAAATCTGTTCTAATCTTTTGCAACCGGGAATCAGATGCTCGGCCTCATGCTTCATTAAAAGCAACAACCTATCTGCATGAAGCGACATCCCTGCTGCTAAGAGAAAAACTTCGCGCCACTGTCTATCAGTGAGATGACTGACTAACTTTTGCAATGCTTCCTCTGAGGATTGTTTATTAATAATAATTTCTCGGGCAGTAAAATATTCATGAAAGGTGAGATGAGAAAATGAATAAGTCTCTTTATCTAATTTTATTAGTAAGCCGTGTTGCGCTTCAATTGAGCGCAATACTGCCTCGCTGTCCAGTTGCAGGACTTCTTCGTCTGTATTGGCACCGGGTAAGTTGTGAATGTAGTCTGTGATGTAGCGTTCTACTTTTTTTTGCTTAAACTCAAGGTCTCCATCTTCAAAGGTTGTTAAAGCAATTTGGCTGAGTAAATCTTTCTTATGCTTGAATGACAGCTTTTTATAAACTGAACCTCGATTAATGTCTTGTTCCTCATCCCATCTTTTCAGTAGGAGATCCACACATTCTTCATAAAGTTTGGAGCGATTCGCTGGAAAATCTTTCAGTTCTTCAAAGACCAAACACAGCAGGGTCAGCAGCAGGGGATTTGTGGCCAGATCTTTAATTCTCCTGTTCTTGTCAAGTTTATCAATAAAATTTTGAGATTCACCGTCTATATTCTTAAACCACTTATTTGCAAAATCAGAAATTTGGGCGGGTTCAAAATCCGCCATTTCAACTTCTGTAAATTTTTTAAATCTATATTTTTTATATTGCTGGGCTGCAATCCGGCAGGTGATAACGAAATGATTATCCCGAAACTGATTATGATCACAGAACTTGCCAATTTCTTCTCTAACCCGGTCACTATCTTGTTCCCGAACTTCGTCCAATCCATCGAGTAAAACTAAAGCCTTACCCGATTCTAAAATTTCGCGTAACGATAAGTAATTATACCGTTTAAGCATATACTCTAGCAATCTGGGTTTGTCTGCCTCTTTAGCAAAATCTTTAAGGGTGATAAAAATTGGGATGCGATTTTCAAAAAACTTGTCCTCCAGACATTGAATTGCTAAATGTTGTAAAAATGTGGTCTTCCCGGCTCCTGGTTTACCCCAAATGATGAGTTTTAGGTCAGGATATGTTTTGATGGCCTCTAGTCCAGGCTCAGGCTTTCCTTCTCCAGCATTACAGTCTTGCAATGACTCAGTGATTGGTTTGCGTCTGTGCTCGGTAATGGTTTTTAGAATCTTGACAGGGGTGTAAATATCCTCTAACCCAATCGGGCGGCTCATATCCAGGACGCGCATAGTGTCGCATCTGTCTTGGATGTCGGCGCGGATCATTTCGCGTGCCTGTTGCACGAGTAACTCGATATCGATCGCAGGGTGAGAAGGCTCGGGAATTGTAGAAGCATGAGATTTTTGATGCTTTTGAATCAAAAAATCGTGTAATTGTCGGGCTTTCCCTGGCCCCTTACCGCTAATGCTGAACTTGTTATAGACTCCTGTCATTCGAGTTCGGAAAGCATTATGAGAGATAGGGATAGTCTCTGCAATTTCCCGTTCGTTCTTATTGCTACTAAAGCGTTCTACAAACGCCTCCTGCTGTTCCTCAGTCAGGTTATATTCCTGTGCCACTTTAGTCAGAAAGTCACGAGGTAGAGGTTGCATTGGCAAATTTCTCCATCACTTTAAACCCAGTCTAGCAAACACTTTCGGCGAAAGTCTCCCTTGATGTCAGGCAATGTCAGGGTATGTCAGCCTAAGTTTGAGAGATAACTCTCAAGTTGAGTTGCGACAGTGGAGATATCCAATCCATAAGGAAATCGCAATGCACATTAACTTAGTGAACTTGGCACTGTCTCTCGTTGTCCATAAGTCTGCCGAGATAGTCTTGGAATTAGTGCTTAAGAAGTTTTGGGAGTGGCTGCTTAGAGATGAGAATCTAAAGCGGCTGTCTACTGCTATCAAACTCAAGATTCTGGTGCTTTATCTCGACTGGCTCCTGCACAAGTCGGAACCTGGAGAATGGGAGGAGTAAATTTGGCTACTCCATAGATAAAACCCGCGTTGAGATTTCGATGAACTCAGATGCGCGGGTTTTATCTAGCCTTTAAGTCTATGCTTCTGGAATTCCTATCAATTCGCCAGTTCCTTCAATAACTTCACCGATTTGATAGGCTGAAATTGCCTGAGATTCAAACCATTGAATGGTTTTTTCGGCTTGATTGGCTGGCACAACCACTACATAACCGATGCCCATGTTAAAGGTATTAAACATTTCGGGCAAGGTTACATTCCCGACTTCAGCTAACCATGTAAAAATGGGCAGAATCGGCCAACTGTTGGGGTCGATTTGGATGGATAATCCTTCCGGTAAACAACGGGGGAGGTTTTCTGGTAATCCACCTCCGGTAATATGCGCCATGCCGTGAATTTCTATTCCGGATTTTCGGGCGGCTAATACGGGTTTAACGTAGAGTTGGGTGGGGGTGAGCAAGACTTCGCCAACGGATGCGGGGAGGGTTTCCGGTTTGTCCTGCCAATCGATGTTGCAGTCGCTCACAATCTTTCTAACTAGGCTAAATCCATTACTATGCACTCCGGAACTCGCCAGCCCGATCGCCACATCTCCCACTTGGATTTGCTGACCCGTGAGTAGTTCGCTTTTTTCCACGACTCCCACACAAAACCCCGCTAAATCATA
Source organism: Oscillatoria sp. (assembly GCA_011390515.1). GTDB lineage: Bacteria > Cyanobacteriota > Cyanobacteriia > Cyanobacteriales > Laspinemataceae > Laspinema. The sequence goes on along the minus strand of JAABSJ010000120.1, from coordinate 12,553 downwards.
TTCTCCCGGTTGATAAAATCCGGGCATTTCTGCGGTTTCTCCCCCTAACAGCGCACAACCGGATTGTTTACATCCGTCGGTAATTCCTTGGACTACATTCGCCAGTTGTTCTTGATTCAGTTTTCCCGTGGCTAAATAATCTAAAAAGAATAGGGGTTCGGCACCGGATGTTAGAACATCATTTACACACATTGCTACTAAGTCAATGCCAACGGTATCGTGGCGATCGAGCAACATGGCAAGTTTGAGTTTCGTTCCCACCCCATCGGTCCCAGAGACGAGGATGGGTTGCTGATATCCGGTGGGTAACTCGAAATAACCGCTAAATCCACCAATCCCACCGAGGACTTCCGGTCGATGGGTCCCTGTAACCATATTCCGAATTTTTTGGACAAAGGCTCGACCCGCCTCAACATCCACGCCTGCTTCTCGATAATCCATGTATCAACCCATCTGAACGGCTATTTCCACCTTGGCTATTTTACAGGGGAGGTAGGACCAATGGATCGCGGAAGGCAGGATGTTTTCCCCAAATCCGTTTGTCATACGGAATCCGGTTGTGATAGGTCTTTAAAAACCCGCACCCTAAAGGGTGGGGCTACACAGACGAAGCCCGCCTGCGCGGGCTAATCCATAAAATAGACTTGAGACAACCGGATTTGGTATCAAAGACCTAACAAGACTCTTCAGCCTGCGTTTGGCGTAGCCTGCGCGCCAGCGCTTAGGCAGGCTTCGTCCGTATAGCCCCACCCTTCAGGGTGCGGGCCTTCTTCAGCCCGCGCAGGCGGGCTTCGTCCGTATAGCCCTACCCTTCAGGGTGCGGGTTAAAGGAAGGACCTAACCCCCCAACCCCCTTCCCTCGTAGGGAAGGGGGAGCCGGAAAGCCCCTCCGGCAATAAAAAAAGGTCCTTATTCTCCCTCTCCTTGTAGGAGAGGGCCACCGGAGAGGTGGGGAGGGGTTTCGGGAGAGGTCTCTTTCTTGATTCGCCAACAGAGTCCTTCAGGGTGCGGGTTTTTGCTTGGCAATTGAACACATCCTAAAATTTGCCCCGTGAATGTAAAGTTTTGATAAAGTATTCTTTCCCGCAAATAAATCCGAAATCCTGATTTTATATAGGTTTAAGTAGGATAGCCCCAGTTTGGCAATTGTAAAGTTTTAATAAGGTTACCCGGTTTTAATCGCCCATACCGATCCCCAATCTCAAACCTTTGTGATAGTCTGTTGCAGTTCAACACACAAAACCGAAAACGTATCGACTATGAGATAGGGTTGCTCAAGCCCCAAGGAAGAGGCTGCATCAGGTCTATCAAAGGGCCTAACCCGACTCATCGATTGTTCTTTACCAGTTCCTCACAGCAAAATATATGAAGCAAAGATTTTGGTGGACAACGGTTGTACTGCTAATGACCGCCTGCGGCACAACCTCAACCAGTCATGCTGAACCGAATAGACCCGTCAATTTGAACTCGGATCCAGACCAAATCCAGGTCAGTCCTTGGTCCGAAGTCATCACTAAGATTCAACCCCATGAAATCACGGGAAAACCCGCCGCCACCCTCTATGTCCGAAATATTCCCGTCTTGACCTTTATTGAGTCTGCGGACATGACTGGGGATTCCAATTCCGAGACTGAGATGGGGTCGTCAGGATCGGGACTGAAGGCAAAGGGATTGAAGGGGTTAAGCAGTCTGGGTTCTAAAGCGATCGCCCAGAGTCCGATCCAGGCCCAGAATCCCAAGGATCCCGTATCGAGAGCACAGGCGATCGCCACCCGCCTGAATCAGTTGAGAAACAGTACCGCCACACCAGAAATTACCCTGGACTGGAATGGAGAATTGGACGAGGAAGGATACGCCATCCGTGACGAATATCTAATCAAAATCAATGGCATGGACCTAGTGGCGATCGACGAGCAAACCCGCCTACCGGACACCACCAACGACTTAGCACAAGACGCGATTCAGGCCACCAACCGACTCCGCCGCCTGATTGCCAGCGCACCCGCGATCGCCGAAATTGCCAATCGCCCCCAACCCCGACCCGAACCGGAAGCGCCAACGCTACAAGCTGCCACCCCGGAATATCTTCAATATCAAATCAACGGAATGGCTTCTTGGTATGGCCCAGGATTTCATGGTCGAACGAGTGCCAGTGGGGAAATCTTTGATGAAAATGCCTTAACTGCGGCCCATCTGTATTTGCCGTTTGGGACCCAAGTCCGGGTAACTAACCTGGATAATGGGAACTCTGTGGTGGTCAGAATCAACGATCGCGGACCTTATACCGGAGGACGCATTATCGATGTTTCAGCCGCAGCAGCCCGGAATCTGGGCATGATCAATAGTGGCGTTGCACAAGTGCGTCTGGAGATTTTAGGGTCCTCCACCAGCTCATCTGCCGAGTGATAGGGGGCTATAAACCGGGTTTCTGCCTAGATTTTGGTTCAGGGAACTCCAAAAAATAAAATCTCCAAAACGTTCGTTCGTAGTGACTACTCAACGGAGTAGCCCCGTCACTGTAGGGGCGCAAGCATTGCGCCCCTACAGATACCTTCCTTTCAGTTCAACGTTTGGAGGATTTATATTTTGCAATCCCCTCAGTGTCATAGATTTTTGAAAGAAACCCGGTTTCTGACTCTTGGTAGGGGGCTAGAAACCGGGTTTCTGCCTAGATTTTGGTTCAGTGTCATAGATTGGGGAAAGAAACCCGGTTTCTGAGACTTGGGTGGGGGCTAGAAACCGGGTTTCTGCCTAGATTTTGGTTCAGTTTCATAGATTGGGGAAAGAAACCCGGTTTCTGAGACTGGGTGACTTCCGCCTGTATCCTTTCCTGGGATAAACTACTCTGCAAATGAGTATGTTTGGTAAGGATTTGGGGGTTGTGGTGCGCCTGTTTACAACGGTTGTGGCGTTGCGCTGTTATTTAGAACTACAGTCTCAGGGTCAGACTGTGGGTTTGGTGCCGACGATGGGAGCCTTACACGCGGGGCACCTGAGTTTAATTGAACGGGCTAGAGCCAGCAATGATATTGTTGTGGTGAGTATTTTTGTCAATCCGCTGCAATTTGGTCCGAATGAGGATTTGCAGCGATATCCTCGGAGGTTAGAGGGCGATCGCCTCCTGTGTGAACAAGCAGGCGTGGATGTGATTTTTGCGCCAACTCCCGAGGAGATGGGAATTGGGGACAGGACAGAGCATTCTGTAACTCAGGTGGTCCCTCCGGAGTCGATGATGTCCGGGTTATGTGGCCGATCGCGTCCCGGTCATTTTCAGGGGGTCGCGACCATTGTCACCAAACTCTTCAATGTGGTACAACCGGACCGGGCTTATTTTGGGCGAAAGGATGCCCAGCAACTGGCGATTTTACAGCGGATGGTTGGGGATTTGAACCTGCCGGTGGAAATTGTCCCCTGTGAGATTGTTCGAGAGCCTTCAGGATTGGCAATGAGTTCTCGAAATCAGTATCTTAGCGATGAAGAAAAGGCCCGTGCAGCAGTGCTGTATCGTAGCTTACAAAAGGCTCAGAAAGTTTTTCTCAGGGGGGAAGTGACTCGTCAGGGTATAATTGCTGCGGTTCAAGCCGAATTGAGCCTTGAACCGGACGTTAACCTAGAGTATTGCGAATTGGTAGAACCGACAAGCCTTGAACCGATTGACAGCATAGAATCTGCGGGATTAGTGGCGATCGCTGCGAGGATTGGCAACACCCGCTTAATTGATAACATTATCCTGAAAGACCGCCAACCGATTGTAGCCATAGACGGTCCTGCCGGTGCCGGGAAATCGACCGTAGCGCGTCGCGTGGCGAAACAACTGGGATTGATGTATTTAGATACAGGGGCGATGTATCGGGCGATTACTTGGTTGGTTCAGGAAAAAGGGATTGCGGTGGACGATGAACCGGCGATCGCCGAAGTCGTCAGTCGGGCCAAAATCGAACTGATCGAGACCAGTGAGGACCCGGCGATTCCCACCCAAGTTTGGGTAGATGGATCTAACGTGACTGAGGCGATTCGGACTCAAGCGGTTACGGGTCATGTTTCCCAAGTTTCTAGCTTGAAAAGCGTGCGACTTCATTTAGTCAAACAGCAGCAGCAGTTTGGAGAACGGGGTGGGGTCGTGGCAGAAGGGCGAGATATTGGTACTCATGTTTTCCCGGATGCGGAGTTAAAAATCTTTTTAACCGCTTCTGTGGGGGAACGGGCGCGGCGACGTCAACAAGACCTGACAAACCTAGGAGATGAAGGGATTACCCTAGAACAGCTTGCAGACCAAATTGCCCTGCGCGATCGCCTAGATAGCACGCGCAAAATTTCCCCCTTGACAAAAGCAGAGAATGCGATTGAAATTAATACAGACCATTGGACTATCGATGAAGTCATCGATGAAATCGTCAAACATTATGCAACAATAGTTAGGGCTAAATTTGAAGAATAAGCACAAGGAATTGGCAGAATAATGGACTAACGGCTAGGAAATTTGGGGAAATCACTCCTGAGCATCTTTTGAGGTTTAGGGTGGATGAAGTACCCTAACTCTTTTTAGTAAAGGGTTGAGTGGAAAGTATTTTCCTGACTCAACCCACCGACTGCTGACTAACCCTGGGCTAATGTTTTGGGCTAGGTAAATCCCCGGCAACAGATTAAATCAGTTCGGTTGATTTAGCTCTGTTTAAATGATTCTGACCTGACAATTAATCCTATTGTCAGACTGCTGCCAGAGGTGGTATAGCAATATAAAAGTTACAAACTTGTTCTGATTCAGACCCAAATTTAGGAGTTAAAAATCCTGGGTATTATCCGCAATTTATTAGGGAAGCAAAAAATTTTTAACTAAATTTCTTTCTCAATTCAGGGTGAAGGAAAGCGTTAAAAGTATCAGGGAAAATCTACTAAAGCATCACGAGATAATTCGCTAAATAGGGCGGGAGAAATAAGCGTGGACGAACTGAATCCTTTTTTTTCAAAATCGATGGTGTTACTGGCGGCGATTACTGCGATTAGTACGATTATTATCGGTACATTTCTGCCTACCCTGATCTTATCTGGAGGAATCGTCCAAGCCAGTGGCAAATCCCCAGAGATCGTATTAGCATCTATCGGGGTTCAGGAAGCAATGACAGTGCGACTGGAGGGGTTCACCAAAGCGATCGCCCAAAAGCAGACGGACAAGGAAAAACGGTTTACATTCGCCGTTACTCCTGAGTTTCAAGGCAAAACATTGTACGAGGTGGCCTTAGAAGACAGTAACAAGGCGATCGCCCTCACCTTTGATGATGGTCCTTGGCCGATTTATACCGAGCAAGTCCTAGAGATTCTCAAAGAACACGACATTAAAGCCACCTTCTTTTTGATTGGGCAACACTTAAAAAACCATCCGGCAATTGCCCAAAAAGTAGTCGAAGCAGGTCATGCTTTGGGCAACCATACTTGGAATCATCACTATCATAATGTTCCGCGAGAAATAGCCGCCAAAGAAATCGAAGATACGGCTGCACTGATGTACGCAACAACGGGATTTAAAACCAAGTGGTTTCGGCCTCCCGGAGGCGTACTCACCAATGGATTGAACGACTATGCACTTAGTCAAAATTATGCCGTTGCCATGTGGTCATCTGATGCGCGAGAGTCTTCCTTTTCCAGTTCCGGAGCCTTAGTGAATAACGTGCTGGGTAGCGCTCAACCCGGGGGAATTGTCCTGTTACATGATGGCGGTGGCGATCGCTCGGCCACGGTGCAAGCTTTACCCATTATTATTACTAAACTCAAAGAACAGGGATATCGATTTGTCACCTTACCCGAACTGTTAGAAATTTACGAACAGCACCAGCAAACAACTATTGCGGAAAACACTCCCAATCCGACACCCGTCGCGGACGGGATTGAGTAGACTCTAATCGAATAGGTGAGCTTTTTTGCTGTGACAAAACTCACCTATTTTGACGGAGTTTGACTGAATCGGCGAACACAGAGTTTGGCCTCATCTGTCGGAACCGCATGATGACCTGTCAGAGTCGTGAGGAAAACCCCTCTCGGGTCCAAATTTTAAAACCTCTACCTAAATCCCGATCCTCTGAGGATCGGGATTTAGGGAATTCCAAAACTGCTGCTGTATGTCGGGTCAACGTTGTGATTAACGTTCCATCTTTGCGCCAGAGTTTAGCCGTCATATCGCCACTCCCGGAAGCTATAATTTCCCCATCGGGACTAAAGGTCACTTTTCAAACCGCCGCATCATGACCCTTGAAAGTTTTTAAAAGTTGACCGGATGGATTACACAGTCGAATCAACGAGTCTAAATCATGATGATCAGAGAATTCAAATAACTAATTAATAAACCGACATTAAAGGGCGATTGATGCACCGTTAACGGCAGAAACACATCGGTGGAATAGATGATGATGGGAGCATCTCAATTTGGACAGTTGGCCCTCATCCCCCAACCCCTTCTCCCTGAAAGGGAGAAGCCCTCACCCTAAATCCCTCACCCAAAATGAGCGAGGGATTTAGGGTGAGGGCGACCTTTCAGGAGATGCTCCCATGATGATTAATTTTCTTCGGTACTATGGGGCGATCGCTCATACCCAAGCGCGCAGCCGTCAAAAAAAATTTGTGGCAATCTTCGGATATAGCATTCCTTACAGGATTTATACCTCACCCGATGTCCCCTCGGATGCTTTGGGCCGCCTGATGTTGGAGGCCGCCGACGTCTTCCACAACGGCACGCAAGGATTGCTATAGCCTTTCTCATGTCCATAAGGTACAGCGATGGCGGCCCCAAACCGTCGGCGGCCCAGAACATCCGAGGGGATGCAAAAAAGTACATAATCAGTCCACCGAACCGCTATATAGCTTTCAAAATAATCATTGCAACTATATAGCAATCCTAAATGATTTGTACCTCACCCCCGTCCCCTCTCCCGTTCTGGGAGAGGGGACGGGGGTGAGGTGTTAAATTCCTGAAAGACTCACTATATAACGATAGCGAAGCTTGATGCAAAGCCTGATCCCAGGCGAAAGCGGTGCCGCACTCCAAGGTGATTGGGCTTGGATCCATTATCAAACTGATTTAGGGTCGCTATATCGCTACTGCCAAACATGGGATTCCAAAATTCCTCCAAGCGATTCGGCAACCCCAGACTCCGGCTAACCATCGCACACAACCATTCCAAGAAAACCGTTAAAATTTCAAAAACCCCGCTATCAGCCAGCCAGTTGCAAACTGACGATCGCCATGCAAACCCGATTTTCTTCCGCCTGAGTCAATCCCCGCGCCACCAAAGAAGTTTTACCAAATTGTCGAAGCCATCGGATCCGAATTAAGGCTCCCGGTTGCAAACTTTCTGCTTTGAAAAGCTGTTCCCCTGGGGATCGATAGATGTAAAATGGGGAATCAACCGCTAACTTTCCCTTGAGGGGGGTCCTGAGTAAACCCGTTAAAACAGCTATTGATGCCTCGGGGTCTGGCTCCTGGCTAATATAGTCCTCTTTTTGGAGGGCAAGCCCAAATGCGGTGAAGTAGTCGGCTAAGGTGACAGAATCGAGCGGCTTTTAGGGATGCCTGACTTTGGTCAGGGTTTTGGTACTCAGTCCCGTGCGATCGCTTAACTCTTCCAAGGTGTCAGGTTGTCCACCATGATCCCGTGCGGCTGACAAACGCTCCGCCGCTTGTAAGCGTTGAGCGCCCTGAGCGCTGAGAATCAACCCTCTTCTACGTTTTTGAGCTGTTGTTCGTTCCAATGAGCTGTCAGGAGAAAGCACACTTAATACTTTTTAAGTAAATCTGAAGTTTTTGATATCAATCAGATGGATTAGCTACCCATTTTATACGGAATACGGTTGTGATATGTCTATAAAAACCCACACCCTCAAGGGTGGATCACTCGCGGACGAAGCCCTTCAAGCGCGGCGTCAGAAAGAAAACAGACTAGAGACAACCGGATTTGGTATTACAAGGGTTCTCAACCGCTTCCTATTAAAATTCCTACAGTCATAGCTAAGTTACTGCCGATCGGTTCCATCGGGGGTGGCGATCGCCCTGGCATCAATGGCACCGATTGACTCAACAGAGCGATTTTCAGTCCTCAAAGCCGTCCAAATCTTAGGTGTCCTCCCCCGAGAGAAAACCCCACATTGACCGCAGAGGTTCCCCTGAACCGTTCCCCCTCAAATCAAGTTTGAAGGAAAATACCTATTCCCTATAGCTATTCCCTAGCGATGTCATCCCCTGAAATTCAAATTCTCATAAAACCTTACCCAAGCAGACCCCGATTTTTATTTCTGTAAAGTCTGTAAAGTCTGTAAAGTCTGTAAAGTCTGTAAAGTCTGTAAAGTCTGTAAAGATTGACTTGATGATTGATTGATTAAAGAAAAGTTACAAGGAGAAGAGAACAGTGCTGGAGTTCTTGAACAATCTTTTTACCCCCCGTTCCTATATTCCACACGGTCATTGTTACCTTTGGCAAACTCCCCTTGTTGCACTGCATCTGGTCAGTGATGCGCTGATTGCGATCGCTTACTTATCCATTCCCACGATGCTGATTTACTTCGTCTACAAACGCAGAGACATTGCTTTTTCTAGCATTTTTGCGATGTTTGGAGCCTTTATTGTCCTCTGCGGCGTGGGTCATTTATTAGATGTTTGGACCCTGTGGCATCCAGATTATTGGCTTTCTGGCATCGAGCGAGCACTTACAGCCCTTGTCTCTTGCTATACCGCATTGCGACTGGTAGAACTGCTGCCCCAATTTCTCTCCCTGCGAACGCCTGAACAGCTCGAAGCAGTCAATCAGGAATTACAAAAAGAAGTGCTGCAACGGCAACGAACGGAAGAAATTCTGCAAGCGCTGGTGTCTGGAACCGCCTCAGTCACCGGAAGAGATTTTTTTCCGGCCCTGGTTCAAAACTTAGCCAAGGCTTTAAATGTCAAGTATGTGATTGTTTCTGAAAAAAGTCAAAAGCAAGACCAAACTTTGGAAAGTCTGAGCTTCTGGGCTGGGGATAATTTGGGGGATAATTTTAATTATGAATTTAGCGGAAAACCTTGCGATTTTATTACTTATAATCAGAAATTTGCCTGTTACCCCGAGAAATTGCGCGAGCATTTTCCGAATGACCCATTGCTGGAAGAAATCGGGGCCGAAAGCTATTTGGGCGTTTCATTATTAGATGGCAATCAACAGGCGATCGGAAACCTGTGCATCATTGACGACAAACCTTTAGAGGCACAGGATCAAGCCCGAGCGATTATGAGTGTATTTGCCGCCAGAGCCGCCACGGAACTGCAACGGAAATGGGCGGAAGAAGAGAAACACCTTGCTTATGAAGAGTTAGAATTTCGAGTTGAGAAGCGCACTGCTGAATTAGTCGCCGTCAACTCCACTTTAGAAACTGAAATTCAAGAACGGATTGATATAGCAGCCGAACTGCGGGTGATGGCGGAACGGGAAAAAACGATTTCCATCATCATCCAACGGATGCGTGAAAGTTTGAATTTAGAGACCATTTTTCATGCTACCACTAACGAACTGCGGCAAGCGGTGGACTGCGATCGGGTGGTGATTTATCGCTTTAATCCGGATTGGAGTGGCGCATTAGTCTCCGAGTCTGTTAATGCCGGTTGGGATATCTTATTGCCGGACCACGCCAACGATCCCATTCTGACTCAAGTCACCACCGATGCCCCGGGTTGTGTCCTCACTCAAATGAATTCAGCGAATTTCTTGATTAAAGACACATACCTGCAAGAACAGCAAGGAGGGATTTATCGTCAAAAACAAACATTTTGTTCAGTGTCTGATATTTACCAAGCCGGTTTTAGCTCCTGCTATCTGGAGTTTTTAGAGCAATTAAACGCCCGGGCTTATGTCATTGCTCCCATTTTTTGTGGAAATACACTCTGGGGCTTGCTGGGGGTTTATCAAAATGGTGGTCCCCGAGATTGGAAAGAGGCCGAAGTCAAAATTGTCACCCAAATTAGCAATCAACTGGGCGTTGCCGTCCAACAAGCTGAACTGTTTGCCCAAACCCAACAACAAGCCGAAGAATTGCATCGCACAGCTGAAGCTGCCAAGGCAGCTAACCGAGCTAAAAGCGAATTTTTAGCGAATATGAGCCACGAACTGAGAACGCCTTTGAATGCAATTTTAGGGTTTACTCAACTGATGCAACGAGATAGTTCTCTAGCGTCTCTCCATCAAGGATATATTGACATTATCAACAAAAGTGGCTCCCATTTACTCGCCCTGATTAACGATGTCTTAGAGATGTCGAAAATTGAGGCAGGGCGAATCACCCTGAATGAGGTTGAATTCGACCTGCCTAAACTGGTGTACAGCCTGGAATCCATGCTGCAACTTAAAGCTAAATCTAAGGGCTTAAGCCTAAAATTTGAGCTGCAACCCAACCTCCCGCAATTGATTCGCACCGATGAAAATAAATTGCGCCAGGTGTTAATTAATCTGTTGGGAAATGCCATCAAATTTACCAATACGGGGCTAGTCACCCTGCGGATATCTAGTCCTGAATTGAATCCAGACATTGAGACCCCGCACCAAGCGATCGTGCAATTTGAAGTGGAAGATACGGGTCCTGGACTCAGTTCCGAAGAGATTAAAGACCTATTTCAGGCATTTCAGCAAACTCGGGTGGGGCGACAATCCCAAGAAGGAACCGGGTTAGGACTGCGAATTTCTCAGAAATTTGTGCAATTAATGGGAGGAGTAATTACCGTTACAAGTACCGTAGGAGAAGGCAGTCGCTTTAAATTCGAGATTCCCGTGGGTTGGGTTCAGGGGTCCACAATAGAAAATACTTCTAACCTCAACGGTGCTATTCGGTTAGCACCGGGACAACCGAGTTATCGAATTTTGGTGGTGGAAGATAACCCCATTAACCGATTGTTATTAGTGACCTTGTTGAAGGATATCGGCGTGGAAGTTCAGGAAGCGGAAAATGGGGAAGTGGCGATCGCCGCTTGGCAACAGTGGCATCCCCAACTGATTTTCATGGATATGCATATGCCCAAAATAAATGGATATGAAGCAACCCAACGGATTAAACAATGGAAAACCCGTACCAACCCATCCAGCGATATACCTCCCGTGCCTCCAATTATCGCCATTACGGCCAGTGCCTTTTCAGAAAATCGAGAAGAGTGCTTACAAGTAGGCTGTGATAATTTCGTCAGCAAACCCTTCCGACGGGAAGAAATCCTAGAGACTCTCTCCCAATATCTTGGGGCCAAATACTCTTACCAAGAGATGAAAAATCCGGCCACTCGTGCCAGTTCACTGGATCAAGAACCAGACTGTGAACTTCCGGCTGATGCCCTACATTTTATGCCAGCAGATTGGCTAGAACAATTTTACAATTCCGTTGCCCAAGGCAGTGATACTCTAGCTTTAGAACTCCTGAGTTGGATTCCATCGGAACATTCAGAACTCATCAAAGCTTTAACCCATCTCTTAGACAACTACCAATTCGATCGCCTGATGGAATTGGCGCAACCTCACTCCCCAACTCTATCAACTTAACTCTCATGGTTCATCAATCCCAAATACCCCAACCCAATTCATCAAATCCCATCGATATTTTAATCGTAGATGATGTTCCCGACAACATTCGCTTACTCTCCCGAATTTTAGTCAGACGGGGATATCAGACCCGAAAAGCCCTCAATGGGAATATGGCACTCACGTCGATTCAAGCCTCTAAACCCAGCCTAATTTTGTTAGATGTTCAAATGCCAGACATGAGTGGCTATGAACTCTGCCTTTTGATTAAATCTGACCCCGCCACCCTGCATATTCCTATCATATTTTTGAGCGCCAATGATGATAGTTCAGAAAGAAAAAAAGCTATCAACCTAGGAGGAGCCGACTATATTTCCAAGCCTTTTAATATAGAAAAGCTCGTAAATACAATCAAAAAACAGATAGAATCAGCCTCCATTTATTAAATCTATCTGGTTCCATGCAATCATTCAGAGCCTCCTTTCTGAATGGATAAATTGCCTTAAAGCAAACAATAGTGTCTACTAATTTTTCATAACCTCTTGTAGTTATCAATGAGCAAGAGGATGGTTTTCTCATGCCAACGGAGTAATGCTTCGGGTTTTACCTTGATAAAAAATAGAAGATTAACAGGATTTTGCTTGATGACCCATAAAATTACCCGGATGAAACTTATGAAATAAAAGCCTTAAAACTCTTCCCGAAATTACCCATATTTTTCTCAAATTAATCATGGGGAAGTTTAAAAATGATTTATTTTCCCTTTCCAAAGACTTCACAATGACCGGAAACTTGATTATTAGGTAAAGTCATCACTGAATCTCAACCCAATCAAGAGCTTGGTAATATTTTAATTGTTGATGACAATCTGAAAAATATTCAATTTTGAGCCAATTTCTTATCGATTCAAGGTTACTCAGTTCGTAAGGTAACCAATGGTATATAGCAATCCTAAATGATTTGTAACATTTTTAGCTCCCCTCTCCCGTTCTGGGAGAGGGGTTGGGGGTGAGGGTCTTCCACAACTGATTTAGGACTGC
>JAABSJ010000119.1 GCA_011390515.1 Oscillatoria sp. | reverse complement strand
CAAACTAGCCGCGCTGTTAGTGTGAGTTCAACAGACGCATTTAATCCTAAGTTTCCCAGTTGGCTATTTGACGAGACAAGCTGACAAGGGGGTAATTAGGTGAAGGAAGATACATAGAAGGCAACCCCCTCAAATTGATAGCCCAAGGCGGACAACTGTTCCTGTTCTAAAGTGGAGGTGGTGTAGAGGTGACCCGTAGAAGTTGGGGAGAAAAATCGATACACCGGATCGGAACCCAGGGACGAGGGTTGATCCAACGCAGTAAAAGCAATTCCTTGATCTACATATCCTAGGGCGATCGCCTGATTGCGTTCCAATTCAGACATTGTTAACAAATACCCGTTTTGGGTGGGATGATACAGCCGATAAACGTTCTGAGCAGAGGGGTCTTGGGGATTTACGGCAAAAGGAATCGATTCAAATTCCCACCCCTGAGCAACAAAGGCATTGGCTTCGGGGAAAGAGGCCGTAAAGACATGATTGCCCGTCATCGGGTCATATAACCGAAAGGCAACAGGACGAGCCGGATCCGTTGCCGTAGAGTCGGCACTGGGGGGAGGGCTATTTTCGATAAAATCGGCGACTGCCACAGTTTCATCATCAAACTGCAACCATTCCACATGATGGAGTTGTTTCGTATATCCGAGACCCGTAATCGCCAGATAGGTCAGGTCTTCAGACGCATCAATCCCCGCATAATCGGTGCGACGACCGGGCAGGACTACCGTATCAATACCTGCATCTCCCCAGATTGTATCATTCCCCAATCCCGGAATTAAAATATCGTCTCCACCTGCGCCATGTATCAGATCATCCCAAATTCCTCCCACATCTCCAGCTAAAGTATTATTCCCTTGACCCCCCCAAATCGGCATCTTTTCGGTTTGTGCCGCCAGGGATCCGGTATCCGACCATTTGACTTGGTGATAAGTGTTGTCCGCACTATCACGAATGACCACATAATGAAATGTCCCATCTGCGCCTTCGGCTGGAGTCAGGATTAAATCTTCCGAGAGTTGCCGGACTTCTTTTGTCCATCCTTCCGGTAGAATCGACGCTTCAAAAGCACTCGCCACTTGACTGGGGTCGGATTCCCCCGAGGCGTGCATAATATATTCATTTCCCCAGGGATCGGAGACAAAATAGCGATCCAGAGGGACAGCATCAGGTGTTCCAGGGGCCACGCCGTTTTCATTGGCCCAAAATTTCATATTTTGCCCTTTGAAGTTGGCTGTAACCTTGACCACACCAGGGAGGGGTTGAATGACAAAGTTGCCTGCATGAAAGGAACTTTGGGCCGCAATTCCTTCATAGTCTGCCTGATTATAGGGCCACATGGTATTGATGGCTTCAGACATGAAAGCCCAGGTATATCCATCGGGGGTGGTGATATAGCTGGTACTTCCCAAGGGTTCCCCGGGTGACGCTATAAATTGGGATTCATTGAACTCTAAGTTCCGGGTGGTATTTTTAATGTAGGGTGGTTCAATGGCATAGTCGGGCCACAATTCCGCAGGAATTTCATTATCACCGGGAATATTGGGGTCATCCGCGCTTTTGTAGGTCAAAACGGGCTGAGTGGCATCTACGACTATAGGTTGAATGTTAATGATCTCAAAAGCTTCTTCCAGTAGGTTCCAAGGTTGAGTCGATTCCATGTTGTTTAATTTTCCATGCGGGTTTGCTGAAAAAGTAATGCGGAAAATGGGGTGTCCTTGAGCAGACCCCCGGGCGAGATGCCCCCTGGTTCAATTAGGGTAACACAGTCATAGGTACATTTAGGGACACATTCAGGGAATGAAAAGGGGATTTTAGGGCATTTTAACCCGCGATCGCCTCATCTTTTTTCTGTTTTACACGATTTTGTGAAATGATCGGGCAACATTTAGAGGGGAGAAAAATGGCGTCCCGTGAGAAAATAGGTTTTCATTTCTCCTTTGCCTTTAATCTCGATCAGACCGCGTTCCTCAAATTTATACTGATGTTGCAATAAATGATAGGTGGTTTCGGAGACCTGAATTTTTCCGGGGATTCCGTGAGATTCCATGCGGGAGGCGGTGTTGACCGCATCTCCCCAGAGGTCGTAGGTGAATTTTTTGATGCCAATGACACCGGCGACTACAGGGCCGGTGTTGATGCCTATTCGGAGACTTAAATTTGTGAGATATTCGGCGTTGAACTGAGCGATCGCCTCTTGCATATCCAAGGCCATTTCTGCGATCGCTTCGGCATGATCCGGTCGAGAAAGGGGAACGCCTCCGACTACGAGGTAGGCATCCCCAATGGTTTTAATTTTCTCTAATCCATGTTTTTCGGTTAGCAAATCAAAACGGCAAACAATGGTATTGAGAATGCTAACCAGTTCTTGGGGTGAGACTTGGGTAGATAATTCGGTGAATTTGACGATATCTGCAAATAGAATCGTCACAGCATCAAATTTTTCAGCGATCGCCCCCGCTTCTTGCTGCAACTGTTTGGCAATGCTGGGGGGTAAAATATTGAGTAGCAATGCCTCAACTTTTTGTTTTTCCCGGTGCAACGCTGCTTCGGTATGCTTGCGTTGGGTAATGTCATGAAAAAATACAGAAAGTCCCTCGTAGGATGGAAAAACCCGCACTTCAAAGCAGCGCTTGGTGATGGTAGAACAGTCTTCAAAGGTGACGCTGACTTGTTCCGATGCGGATTTTCGATACTCTCGTTCAAACTTAGAATTTACTGTTTCCGGAAATTCTTCCCAGATAATTTTTCCCAGCAGTTTATCGGGGTCTCGTTGTAAAATTTCTCCAACTTTTTGATTGGCATAACTAAACCGCCATTGGCGATCGACGGCGAAAAAAGCATCGGTCATATTTTCCAACAAATCGACAATTTGGGAATCGGTGGCCCTAAGTTTGGCTTGGGCGTCTTTTTGTCGGTCAATTTGACGTTCTAAGCGTTTAACTTGGAGTCGTAATTCCATTTGGGCGATCGCCTGTCGTCCTAACAACCGCAGTCCTTCTAATTGTTCTGGCGTAAGATGGCGCGGAATGGTATCAATGACACAAAGGGTTCCTAAAGGAAATCCATCGGGGGTGACTACAGGGGTTCCAGCGTAAAAGCGGATCTTTGGATTAGAAGTAACGAGGGGATTGCCAATAAACCGCGCATCTTCTAACGCATTCGGGACGACTAAAATATCATTGGGATTCAGAATCGCATGAGCGCAAAAAGACATATTCCTGGGGGTTTCGGAGGCTTCTAAACCCACTTTTGATTTAAACCATTGACGATTGGCATCAATCAGACTGACTAAGGCAATGGGAGTACCGCAAATTGAAGCAGCTAAGGCGGTTAAGTCATCGAATGAGTCTTCAGCATCACTGTCTAAAATGCTATAGCGATAGAGAGCTTGTAAGCGTTCTTCTTCATTGTCCGGAAACGCTGCCGGTTGCATCGAATGTGGACCCCAAAAATACTGAAACTTCCGGATAAAAAATTTAACCGGCAGGAAGGCGACGCTCCATTTTATGATTTTCTTGAGAATGTTGAACCCAGCTTTTTTTTTCTTTATTCGCAGATTTTTAGGACGCCGATGGGGGGTTGACATTTTTGCTGTTTTTCGCGCTTGACTCAGTAACCGCTTGGCTATCTTAGCAGTCGGTACTCTTTAGATCTTACTCGATCGCGTAGACGGTTGAGGAGGATGAAAGAGTTTTTTAGCGGTTAATCAATCGTTTTGCTTCGCGAATGCCGGAGAGGTAAGCGCCATGTACGGTGGCAGGATAGTCCTTAGAGGTGGCTTCTCCCGCGAAAAACAGCCGATCGCCGATGGGTTCAGCCAAGATATCGCGATCGCCACTGTCTCCCCCGACGGCAATATGAGAATAAGACCCAAAGGCAAAGGGATCCTGACTCCATCGCGTCACAATTATGCTTTCAGGTTCGGGAATGCGATCGCCATAACTCCGTCGCAACACTCGCAGCACTCGTGAGCGAATTTCCCCCTCAGAAAGTTGTTCAATCTCCCGGGCAAAACTACCCCCCGTTAAAGCCATTAATGCCGGTTCTTGACTATAAAATTGCCAATTTAAAAATTCCGAAAAATCGGGACCATTCTCATGAAGATAGCCCAATGCCTGATAGTCTTGAGGCCAAAATTGTTCAGGGAATTTTAAGACCACTTTATTTAAAACTCCCATACTCAAGCGATTGATAGCCGCTTGTTTGTTGTCCGGTAATTCTGGGGAAAATTTGATAGATTCAGATTTCAAAACCCCCAGGGGTAAGGTCACGATCGCCGCATCTGCCGTAAAGGTTTCCTGTTCCGTCGTGACAGAGACACCGGAATTACTGTACAGGATTTCAGTCACCTTTTGTTGCAACTGAATGTCCAAATTATTCGCTAATCCCGTGATAATTTGGTCATATCCTTGGGGAAAGAGATAATCTCCCCCGTCCAATTCTAAGTCATCATCGGCATACCAACTGGAGAGACTCTCTAAATCCGCCCCGAATTCCGTCACAAATTCAGAATTCAACCCCCATTCAATCAATTGAGCTTGTTGAGGGGTCAGGGTTTGGGCGGCTAAAACTTGTTGTAATGCGGCGGCAATGGAAAGGTCCTGTTCTGAGTTTTCTGCTATCGATGCAGCGCGATCGCGAATTTGTTCGTAGACTGCGTAACTCACCTCAAAATCGCGATCGCTCATCGGATTTCCCTGGCTGTTGTATAGTATAATATTATCAAAATCCGTGGGTAAGATGGGAATTTGCCACTCTCGCGCTAGAGTCGCGATGGGATTGTCCGTAATTCCATGAATCCAGGATGCCCCCAAATCCACCGGAAACCCCAGAGTGCGACTGGTGTGAATTCTGCCGCCAATGCGATCGCGTCCTTCCAACACCGTCACTTGAAACCCTTGTCCCTGAAGTTCTCGCGCTGCTGCTAACCCAGCAATTCCCGCCCCAATCACTAACACTTTTTGCGGTGAGGATTGCGCCTGATTGTCAGAACAAGCTAAACTCAAACCCAGGGTACTCGCAAACAAACTCAACTGCATGAACCGACGGCGGTTAAACAGGCATTTCACCGGAGGGATAGAAGACATAGGCATTTACGGGATAAATGGAAAGTTGAATTTACAGCCTTATTTTAAATGATTAATTAACCACTATTTTTTCATCAACCGTTGTTTTTCGGATAGCTCATTGATGAATGATGAGGGCATCTCGACTAATTTCGATATAACTGTGATTTTCTAAAAGAGTCGTAATTTGTTCCAGGTTGTTTTGAAATAAATTCTTTAATTCACTATTTTTAATATTTCCAGTAGAAATCAATAAAAGTTTATACGGCTTTTTTTGGAGCAAGAATGACTCAACAAAATCCGCATCTTTACTAATTAAAATTCGCTGTTCTTGAAGTGACAAGGTGTTCAAGTCAGAGTCAGGGGTAGAATTGCTCTGGGGTAAATCGCTGGTATGAATGGCATCATAACCGGCACTTTGGAGAAAACGAGCCAACTGAAGGGGGAGTTGAGCATCTACTAGAAATTTCATGATGCTAGGGTATAAACTCGCTTAATCTGACTTAACCGCGCCGCAAAGAGTAAGGCGGATAAAATATCGGCTTCTTCCAAGTCTTCATAATCGGCTAAAATCTCAGCATGGGTCATGCCGGAACTGAGAAGTTCTAGTAAAAATTCCACCGGATAGCGCAACCCTCGAATACAGGGTTTCCCATGACAGATTTCTGGATCAATGGTGATGCGTTGTAAGGGAGAATCATCCATGATGAATCGCTGAATAAAGGATTTTGTCTGGCTCAGGATTGCTTACTATTTGGGAGATTATCGCTGCACTAGGGAGCAAGATGCTCCCAGTTTTCATTAGAAAATAAGGTGGGCATTGCCCACCCTACTCTTCTACTCTTAACCTTGAGTGACAGGTTCTTTGGCTAAGAACTTCTCTAATTCGGTTAAGGCGTCGGCGTCTACTTTGGTTTGCATGGGGCAGAATTTAGGTCCGCACATGGAGCAGAATTCGGCGGTTTTGTAGATGTCTGCTGGGAGGGTTTCGTCGTGGTATTCTTTCGCCCGTTCGGGGTCGAGGGAGAGTTCAAACTGGCGATTCCAGTCGAAGTTATACCGGGCGTGAGACAGTTCGTCATCGCGATCGCGTGCTCCTATGCGATGCCGTGCGATATCCGCAGCATGGGCGGCGATTTTATAGGCGATTAACCCATTTCGCACATCTTCAGCATTGGGTAATCCCAAATGCTCTTTCGGGGTGACGTAACATAACATCGCCGTTCCGTACCATCCCGCCATTGCCGCCCCGATCGCCGAGGTAATATGGTCGTATCCTGGGGCAATATCGGTGACTAACGGACCTAGCACATAGAAGGGTGCTTCAGAACACTCTTCCATTTGCTTTTTGACGTTAAATTCGATTTGGTCCATTGGCACATGACCGGGACCTTCGACCATCACCTGGACGTTATGTTCCCAGGCGCGGCGAGTGAGTTGTCCCAGGGTTTTCAGTTCAGCGAGTTGTGCTTCGTCGGAGGCATCATGTTGACAACCGGGACGGAGGGAGTCGCCTAAGCTGAAGGAAACATCGTATTTTTTGAAGATTTCGATAATGTCATCGAAATGGGTATAAAGCGGATTTTGTTTGTGATGATGCAGCATCCACCGGGCCAAAATGCCACCGCCACGGGAGACAATGCCGGTAATTCGGTTTTTGACTAAGGGGAGATGTTCGATTAAAATCCCGGCGTGAATGGTCATGTAATCCACACCTTGTTGGGCGTGTTTTTCAATGATGTGTAGAAAATCATTGGGGGTGAGACTTTCCATGTTCCCATGCACGCTTTCTAATGCCTGATAAATGGGAACGGTGCCGATCGGGACCGGGGAGGTATTAATAATGGCGGTGCGAATTTCGTCGAGGTTTCCGCCACCTGTGGACAGGTCCATGACGGTATCGGCACCATATTTAACGGAGAGTTTGAGTTTGTCTAATTCTTCGTTAATATCAGAGGAATTAGGGGATGCGCCGATGTTGGCATTGACTTTACATTTGGAGGCGATACCGATGCACATCGGTTCGAGGTTGATGTGGTTA
The DNA here is from genome assembly GCA_011390515.1 of Oscillatoria sp. GTDB lineage: Bacteria > Cyanobacteriota > Cyanobacteriia > Cyanobacteriales > Laspinemataceae > Laspinema. The sequence goes on along the minus strand of JAABSJ010000119.1, from coordinate 10,210 downwards.
ATGTTGGCGGGGATAATCATCCGTCCTCGTGCCACTTCGTCCCGAATCAGCTCAACGGGGAGGTTTTCCCGTTTTGCTACATAGTCCATTTCTTCGGTGATGATGCCTTGTCGGGCATAGTTCATTTGAGTAACATTACTCTGGCCCTGACGTTTGGCAACCCATTCTTTTCGCATTTTGAAGTCCTCAAATAACAGCTTCCCTCCGCCGGTATTACCCGGACTCAGGTTCTAAGGGTTTGTTCTCAGCCCTGTGGTCGGACACCCCTAGCTCAATTTCGGATTTTATCACTGTTTGCAGGGAAGAGTGATTTGGCTTAAAAATCTTTACAATTGGTCGGGGTCTGGGGGGTCGGGGGGGTCGGGGGAAGACAACCGGGTTTCTGGAGGAACTCTCTGCCTGGTTTGTAGCCAATTAGGGCCACAAACCAGGGTTTTTGTCCCCGGGAGCTCAAACCTTCGGCAATGCTCTGGGATTTGGGGGTACTCAACGGAGGAAGCGGTAATTTGTAGTTGGCCCCTCCGATGGGGGTACAATAGAGGGGAGACGAGTGGGTTTCTTTAGGGGATTTCTAATTTTTATCCAGGATTTAGGGTTGGATACTGGGTTTGTGATTTTATATAGACGGTTTAGAGGTGGATTTTATTGGGTTTGGCATCGGTTAATTGGGATTGAATTGGGGTGGTTTTATTAGGGGGATATTAGGAGGCTATGCCTCCAATTTTGCGTGACACGGCGGAGCCATGTCACGAGGTTTGGGGATTTTGTTTAGGATGGAATTGGGGTGAGTTTATGAGGAATCGGATTTAAGCAGGACTCGGCCCTGGTTCTACTGCCGGGGTAAACAGGGATGAGGTTAAAGTTGGGGATTGGGCGGGGAATTTTTTAAGTCTCACGCTAAAATAAGATTGGAATACTCATGCAAAGCGCAGGAAAGACCAGATGAGCAAAATTTTAGTGGTAGATGATGTGCCGAGTGAACTGGAGATGATTGGCCGGATTTTGAAAAAAGCCGGGATGGAGGTGGTGGTGGCAACGAATGGGGAGGAGGCGATCGCCCGGATTGAGGAGACTGCACCGGATCTGGTGATTCTGGATGTGGTGATGCCTCGGATGAATGGATTTGAGGTGATCCGAGAGTTACGAGGCGATCGCAAGACTTCCAAGTTACCTGTGGTGTTTTGCAGTCAGAAAAATACCGAGATTGATAAGACTTGGGGCATAGATTTGGGAGCAGATGCCTATATTACCAAACCTGTTGACCCGCAGCAATTGGTCAATATTATCGAACGCCTATTATAAAAGTTTCAGCGGAAAGAATTAGACCGGATATTCTCATTCGATGAACCGCTAATTTTATCTCATAGAAGAATATTTTGTCCATCCTCAGTTAATTCTTTGCCGCTTGATTCCTTCCCAAAAATCAGGCAATTAAACCGAAATCCTCTAAGATTTAAAGGCTGTGTTTTCTCAAAAATTAAGACGGTATGACTGGAAAATTAACCCTCAGTTCTGGGATGAGTGAGTTGCCCGGTTCCACGAATCCCGGGAACCTGAAGCAATTTCTGTTATTTGGTCAAAGAGAGAGCCTCTTTGCGGTGGATTTGCTGTCAGTCCGGGAGGTGCTATTTTTGGGACAGCAACTGATCGCCCCGGTTCCGAATACCCGTCATTTTGTCTTGGGATTGACCAATTTGCGGGGAGAAATTTTAGCGGTGGCGGATTTCGGTCTGTTTTTGCGGACTGAGGCGGTGGATAGTCATTCGGTGCATAGTCGAATTTTAATTTTAGAAGCCCCGGATCCGCGAGATGGCACCGTGGTGATGATGCGCATGGGATTGGCTGTATCTCGGGTGCAAGGGGTGATTTCGGTTCATCTCGATCGCATGGTTTCTAGCATGGATGTGGGGGAAGAACTCGCTCCTTTTTTAAGGGGATTATATGATTGGACGGGACGCTTAGTGATGATTTTAGATGTGGAAGCGATCGCCCAATCTGAAGGGTGGTAAATCGTTAAAAACATCGGGCAAATTTCACTTTACTTTTGGACTGAATTATGCTAATAAACGGGATAAGTTCTCAACTGTATTTCGCTATGGGCAGCGATTTGGATTGGGTGGGGATACAGAACCGGGCAGAATGGGTCATTGCCCTGTCCTATTTGGGGATAACTTTCATCCTCCTACAAATCACAGTATCTCGTCTGCATTGCCGGTTTTTATGGATAGTGAGTGCGTTTTTGGCAGTCGCCACCGGGAGTCGCTTTTTCCATCTCTTCTCCACCCCCACCCTCCCCGTTTCACCCCTGTGGGAAACCCTCAGCTATGCCTTGGAAAGCGGCAGTGCGATCGCCGTGATGATTGCCCTATTCACCTACCGCCAAGGCATCCGGGAAACCCTCGGCAGTGGCATCTTTTCTAGGGGTTCATTCCTGCAAATGGCCCTCGACTGCTTCCCCTCCTCGGTATCTTGGCAAGACTCCCAGGGGGTTTATTTAGGCGGAAATCAGCGCTTTGCAGAACAAGTGGGCGTGGCATCCCCTGCACAAGTCATCGGGAAAACCGACGGCACAGTTGCTTGGGGGGGTAAACGGTTGGAAAATTGGGCAAAAATCAACCCCGAGGATTCCCAAACCCGGGTAGTCCAAGTGCCGAATTTCCACCCAGGTGACGGGTCAGAATCGCTTTGGAAACTCCAGAAATGGCCGGTCAAAACTCCCCAGGGGAAACTTGTGGGAATCATTTCAACCTACGAAGAAATTCCGGGATATACGGCAGCAATTGCTTCAGATTTCACTAACTTTATCAATCAAATTGATGAAGGAATTTTGATTCAGGAGAGAGATGGAACAATTTTAGATGCCAATGAAAAAGCCAGCCAATTGTACGGCATTGAACGAAGCGAACTCCCCGGCAAAAACTTTTTTAAACAGTTATCCAAGTTCGGGCAGTTTCAGGCTGATTTTGAAGCGGCAGTGAGCAAGGGAAGCGCGTTAAGATGGAAAGCCCTCAAACCGAAAGCGGGTAGCTTCTTGGATGTAGAAATTTCGGGAAAACCGCTGACCCTGGTAGACAACCGAGAGGTGATGGGGGTGACTGTGCGAGATATCAGCAGTCGCGTGAATCTGGAAACCGAACTGCGGCAACGGGAAGAAGAATTCAAATTATTTCTGGAACATCTTCCGGCAGCAGTTGCTATGCTCGATCGCCAGATGTGCTATGTGGTAGCCTCCCAACGGTGGGTGAAAGATTATAAACTGGATAGGAGAGAAGACTTCCAGAGTGTTAAAAATATTATTGGGCGATCGCATTATGACCTATTTCCGGAACTGCCTGAGCGATGGAAACAACTGCATCAGCGCGTCTTAGGGGGAGAATCCTTTAACTGTGAAGCGGAAGCCTTTCCCCGTCATGATGACAGCATCGATTGGGTGAAATGGGAGATGTATCCTTGGCGCGATCGCACGGGAGAAATTGGCGGGATTATGCTGCTGACGGAGGTGATTACCGATCGCATCCAAGCGGAACAAGAACGGATGCGGTTGTTTAATCTGGTCGAGTCTAGTCTGAACGAGATTTATATTTTCGATGTGGATACCCTGCGGTTTGAATATGTGAACAAAGGAGCTTGTCTGAATTTGGGGTATTCCCAGGAAGAAATCCTCGAAAAAACCGCAATGGATATCAATCCAGCGGTGGTGAGTTTGGCGGATGCCAAAACTGCTTTGGCTCCCTTATTAGAGGGTCACCAACAGCGAATTCGGTTTGAAGGAATGCATCGGCGAGCGGATGGGAGTATCTATCCGATTGAAATGTATGTTCAACTGATCCAGCAGACTCATAAACTCTCCTGTGTGGCGATCGCCTTGGACATCACCGAACGCAAAAAAGCCGAACAGGCTTTACAAGAAAGTGAACAACAATTTCGGGTGATGGCGGATACAGTTCCCGCCACAATTTGGATGGCTGGTCCCGATCGACAGGTTACCTATTTTAACAAACGGTGGGTCGAATTTACCGGACGACCATTAGAACAAGACCTCGGTTCTGGCTGGATGGAAATTTTACATCCGGAGGATAGAGACCAAACTATTAAGGTTTATCAAACCGCCTTTGAGGACCGGCAACCCTTCCAATTAGAAGTGCGACTTAAACGGTGGGATGGGGAGTATTGTTGGAATTGGATGAGTGGATTACCTCGGTTTGATAGGGAGGGTAATTTTTTCGGGTATATTGCCTCGGGGTTAGATATTACCGAACGCAAACAAGCGGAAGAAGCGCGCCGAGAAAGTGAAGAAGGATTTCGCTCCCTGGTGGAAAGTGTCAAGGATTATGCGATTATTCGATTAGATGGAGCGGGTCGGGTAGCGAGTTGGAATGCCGGGGCGCAAAGAATTAAAGGGTATCGGGCTTCAGAAATTTTGGGTCAATCTTTTCAGCGATTTTATACCCTAGAGGACCGCACCAGTGGCAAACCGGAAGCTGAACTTAAGGTTGCCGAAACCGAAGGACGATTTGAAGATGAAGGGTATCGGGTCAAAAAAGATGGGAGTAAATTTTGGGCGAATGTGATTGTTACGCCCTTGCGGAATGCTAAAGGAGAATTGCAGGGTTTTTCTAAGATTACCCGAGATGTGACCGAACAACGGCGGAATCAAGAAGCCCTAGAACAGTTAGCCGCAGACTTAGAAAATCGAGTGGCTCAACGCACCCAGGAGTTGCAGGAAATTAATGAGAAACTGCAACAAGAAGTGGGCGATCGCATTGGTGCAGAAGCGGAAAAAACCCAGTTAATTGCGGACCTGGAAATCATGTCTGCTCAACGGCAAGCAGAGATGGATTCCCTAACTGAACAGGTGGTGAAAATGTTGGGAGAAATTAAAGGAGCAGCGAAGGGGGATTTAACCGTGCGGGCGGCAGTCACGAACGACATTCTCGGGGCGTTAGCCGACTCGTTTAACTTTTTGATTTCCTCCTTGCGAAAAGTGGTCAAGGGAGTTCAAAAACTGGCAACGGAAGCCAAGACTGCCACCGGGGAATCGATTTACAATACTCAAGAGTTGGCCCACCAAGCTCAAGAACAAGCCCAAAAAATTGAGGAGACAATCCAGAAAATTCAGAAGATTGTGAACTCAATTGAAGAAGTGTTTACCCTGTCTCAACAAGCGGAAAATGTGGCGCAACAAGCGGCGGAAAAAGCGCAAGTGGGGGGAGAGTCGGTGGATCGGGCGGTGGCGGCGATTAACGAACTGCGGCAAACCCTGTCTCAAACCGGGAAAACCATTGAACGGTTAGGGGAGAGTTCGGGACAGATTGGCAAAATTGTCACGTCCATTTCCCAAATTGCGGCTCAAACCAATTTGTTGGCACTTAATGCTACGATTGAAGCGGCGAGAGCCGGAGAGCAAGGGCTGGGTTTTGCTGTGGTCGCTGAAGAAATCCGCAAGTTAGCCGATCGCTCAGGATTGGCAACGGAGGAAATTTCTGAAATCGTCGAACAGATCAGGAGTGAAATTGGACGGGCGATTGTCGCGATGGAGGCAGGCACTCAGGAAGTGGCGATCGGAACGAAACTGGCCGCAGAAGCCAAGACCCATTTAATTGAGATTATCCAAGTCAGTGGGGACATGAATGCCTTGGTGGAAAATATTACCCTCGCAGCGACGAAGCAGACGAATAGTGCGACGGAGATTGTGAGTATGATTCGGGCCGTGAGCGCCATTTCGGGGAATACGGCAGAAAAATCAGTCCAGGTTCAGAATTCCCTAGATGGCTTGGCCGTCTCAGTCGAGAGTCTTCAGCAATCGGTGGCTCATTTCCGAAGTTAGCCTAAGGCTCATGCAATACTCAACCGGGTAGGGTGAAAGGTTTGAATGGGCTGTAACCCTCTGCTATCGGTTCTATATGCTTTTTCTCCTCCAGGAGATTATTTTTCTAGGGCATCTACAACAAGCCACTCCACAAGGACCAGAAACTGGGTTGCTGTTTTGAATGGGTGGCGACTGATTCGAGGTGATTGCTGACTTCTTGCACCTGTTGAAACCGACGGCGGGGGATAAATCCCCCGCCTAACAGCTCAAGTCGGTTGAAACCGACTGAAAACACCACTGGATAAGACTTGCAGTCGGTTTTTAACCGACTTAAGCTATGAGGCCGCCAATCGATTTATCCCCCGCCGGTGTTGCAACTCTATATCTCTCCCTGATTTTGACCCTTCTAAACGCCGTTACTGATTGACGTACCCTGTATGTTGGAACCTTCATCCCTCCTCCTGACGGAAAATTTTATTCCCCACGGTCATTGTTACCTGTGGAATCCGGTTTTAGTTTGGCTGCACGCCGGATCCGACTTGGCGATCGCCCTGGCCTATTTTTCCATTGTGGCGATGTTGATTTATTTCGTCTCGCAACGCCCGGATTTACCCTTTAGTCGGATTTTTCTGTTATTTGCGGCCTTTATTATTACTTGTGGCTTCAGCCATGTCCTGGAAGTCTGGACGATGTGGCATCCAGACTATTGGATTTCCGGGAGTTTCAAAGCCCTCACCGCTGGCATTTCCCTGTTAACGGCCTTAGAAATGGTCCCGGCCCTACCGGCAGCCCTGGCCCTACCCAGTGCGAAAGCGGAACTAGAGAATCTGAATCAAGCCCTCCAAGGGGAAATTAAAGAACGCCAACAAGCAGAAGCTGCCCTCAGACGACTGGCGCGGATTATCGAAAATACCCCCGATTTTGTCGGCATCTGTGACAGTCAGGGTCAGGCAATTTACCTGAATCCAGCCTCCCGCACCATGACGGGGATTCCAGAAGAACAACCCGCCTCAGATTTCACTGCCTTTGATTTCGTCCAGGAAGGACCCGATCGCCAGAAATTAGAAGAGGCGATCGCCACCACCCTTGCTGAGGGGGTCTGGAGTGGGGAAACCGTGATCAAACGGCGCAATGGGGAATTATTTCCCGCCTCCCAAGTGCTCCTTGTACACAAAGAAGACAATGGGGAGATTGAGTCGATTTCGACGGTGATTCGGGATATTAGCGATCGCCAACAACAAGAAAAAGCCCTTGCCGAGAGTGAACAACGGTTCCGGCAGTTAGTCGAAAATGCTGCCGATGCCTTCTTCCTGACCACCTTGGATGGCAAAATCTTAGCGGTGAATCAGCGCGCGGGCGAGAGCTTAGGATATAGCAAAGATCAACTACTGGCCTTGAATTTAGAGGCGATCGAACCCCAATTTCGCACCGAGGAACGGACCCTAGCTGTCGCCCAGTTACATCCCAGCGCCGCCCTCACCCTGGAAAGTCTCCACCGACGTGCCGATGGTAGTACCTTCCCGGTAGAAATCCGCCTGGGCAAATTTTCCCGGGAGGGCGAACCCCTGCTGGTGGCATTAGTCCGGGATATCAGCGATCGCAAAGCCATTGAAAAGGCATTAGAAGCGGAACGCCAACGACTCACCACCCTGTTTGATGGGATTCCCGCCTTCCTCTACCTGGTCGATCGCAGCAATACCGTCCAGTTAGCCAACCGCCACTTTGTGGAGTTCTTTGGGGACCCGGATGCGGCTGCCACCCTCTTAAACCCCGGTGGCAAACTGCACTCCGAGGTTCGCACCCAAGTCTTTGAAACCCAACAGCCCCAGCAGTGGGAATGGGAAGATAGTAACACCGGGCGCACCTACCAAATTTATGATTACCCCTGTAACGATGGGGATGGGAAACGGCTAGTCCTGGAAATGGGGATCGATATCAGCGATCGCAAACAAGCCGAAAAAGCCCTCTATGCCTCAGAAGCGCGCTTCCGTTCCCTGATTGAAGCCACCTCTCAAATCATCTGGAACACCTCTGCCAATGGCGAATTCGTCACGGAACAACCCGCTTGGAGTCGCTTCACCGGCCAAACCTTCGACCAACTCAAGGGTCAAGGATGGCTCAATGCCGTGCATCCCGATGAGCGTGAACAGACGATCCAAGTCTGGAACCACGCGGTCCAAAATCGGGTGCTTTATCAAGTCGAACACCGTCTGCGCCGTCACGATGGCGAGTATCGATATATGAGTGTTCGTGCTGTCCCCATTCTCAACCCCACCGATGGCAGTATTCGGGAATGGTTAGGGGTTCATGCCGATATTACCGATCGCAAATTAGCCGAAGTCACCTGCGATCGCTTCTTTACCATTTCCCTGGATTTGCTGAGTATCTTCGGTTTTGACGCCTCCTTCCAACGGGTTAATCCCGCTTGGACCACCATCCTCGGCTACAGTCAAGAAGAACTCCTAGGTAAATCATTTCTCGACTTTGTTCATCCCGATGACATGGAAGCTACGATTGCCGAAAGCAAAAAACTGGCAACCGGCATCGAAACCCTCTATTTTGAAAATCGCTACCGCTGTAAAGATGGCTCTTATAAATGGTTAGCTTGGAGTTCCAATCCTTCCGTAGAACAGCAACTGCTCTATGCCGTGGCTCATGATATCACCCCTCTCAAAGAAACCGAAGAACAATTTAGAGTCTTAGCAGAAGAACAATCCCAACTGCTACAAGAACTCAAAAATCGCCAAAATGCCCTGGATGAAGCGGCGATCGTCAGTGAGACCAACAGCAAGGGCCAGATTACCTTTGTCAATGATAAATTCTGCGAAATCTCCGGATACTCTCCCTCCGAACTCATGGGCAAAAATCATCGGATGGTTAACTCCGGATATCATCCCAAATCCCTCTTTAAGGAAATGTGGAAAACTATCAGTAACGGTCGCGTCTGGAAAGGAGAACTCAAAAATCAACGTAAAAATGGCACCTATTATTGGGTCGATACCACAATTTCTCCCATTTTTGATGCCGAAGGCCAAATTGTCAAATATATTAGCATCCGTTTTGATATCACCGAGCAGAAACAAGTCGCCCAAGATTTAGAACAATTCGCCCAAGACCGCAAAGCGGAAGCCGATGAACTCACTCAACAGGTTCTCCAACTTTTAATGGAAATTAAAGGAGCCGCTAAAGGAGATTTAACCGTTCGCGCCGAAGTCAACAATAATGTTCTCGGAGCTTTAGCCGACTCTTTTAATTTCCTCGTCTCTTCCCTCAAAAAAGTGGTAACCGGCATTCAAGAACTGGCTACCCAAGTCCGCAGCGCCACCGGGGAATCCATCGCCAATACCCAAGATTTAACAGAACGCGCCGGAGAACAAGCTCAACAAGTTGAGTTTTCCTTGCGCCAAATTGAGCGCATGGCCAACTCAATTCAAGATATCTGTACCGTGGCTCAAAAAGCGGAAAATGTCGCCCATCAAGCCGCACAAACGGCGGAAGTGGGAGGCCAATCTGTAGACCGAGCCGTTGAAGGCATTAACGAACTGCGCCAAACCATTTCCCAAACCGGGAAAATGATTAAACGCTTGGGAGAAAGCTCTCAACAAATTGGTAAAATTGTGACATCAATTTCTCAAATTGCGGCTCAGACTAACCTACTGGCCCTGAATGCTACCATTGAAGCGGCCCGCGCTGGAGAACAGGGGTTAGGGTTTGCCGTAGTTGCCGAAGAAATCCGCAAATTAGCCGATCGCTCCGGTTCAGCGACGGAGGAAATTTCTGAAATTGTTGAACAAATTAGAAGCGAAATTGGCCGGGTCACGGAAGCAATGGAAGCAGGCACTCAGGAGGTGGTCGCTGGAACTAAATTAGCCGCAGAAGCGAAACATCATTTAGTCGCCATTATTGAAGTCAGTCGGCAGATGAATGACCTGGTGCAAAATATCACAAGGGCTGCTACCAATCAAACTGAAAATGCTTCAGAAATTGCGGCAGTGATGCAAAAAGTTAGCTCGATTTCTACGACAACGGCGGAAAAATCGGTCCAAGTTCGTCAGTCTTTAGATGGACTGGCGATCGCTGTCACTCAACTGCAGGACTCGGTTTCTAATTTCCGCAGTTAAGAGACCTAACCCCCCAACCCCCTTCCCTGGGAGGGAAGGGGGGGCCGGATAGGGTGGGTTGGGGAAGGGGAGACCTAACCCCCCAGCCCCCTTCCCTGGGAGGGAAGGGGGAGCCGGATAGGGTGGGTTGGGGAAGGGGAGACCTAACCCCCCAGCCCCCTTCCCTGGGAGGGAAGGGGGAGCCGGATAGGGTGGGTTGGGGAAGGGGAGACCTAACCCCCCAGCCCCCTTCCCTGGGAGGGAAGGGGGAGCCGGATAGGGTGGGTTGGGGAAGGGGAGA
>JAABSJ010000118.1 GCA_011390515.1 Oscillatoria sp. | reverse complement strand
GGATTGAGGATGATGTATTGGTGACCCCAGATGGACATGAAGTTTTAACCGAAGGCGTGCCTAAATAAGGGGGAGAATGCCTGTTTTGGAAGGGGTGGGAGTGGGGGGATGCGGGCTGATTCTGACCGCATTCCGGGGGTTTTACCCCCTAGAACCCACCCTTGGACCGAGGTGAATGGGGAGATCTCGCCCCTGAAATTCCCGACCCCAGATGGGGAGACCCAACTGGGGTGGGGTGACCCATCGATTCCCGTGGGGGAACTCCAAAAAATAAAATCTTCTAGGGCGTCGGTTCAGTAGTAGATCCGCTAGGACAAGAAACCCGGTTTCTTAACCCAGATGTTGATGATTCGCAACAGATTAGGACCAGAAACCGGGTTTCTAACCTTTACTGTACCGACGCCCTAGGAGAGATCCCCCCAACCCCCCTTAAGAAGGGGGGCTTTTCCAATTCTGCAAAACTTCTAATGCCCCACTTTATTTATGGAAATCCCTGGGACTAGGTGGCACTGGAGGGACCGTAAATATCAACGAGGGGGGAAATGCTTTGAGAAATCACCCGATCTCTGGGTTGTCCGTTGTCATCGTCCTGGCGGCGATCGCTGATAAAAGATAATTCCATCGTGAGGCGCATCTCTGCGTGTCGCCATTCCTTACCCGGTTCCAGAAATTCAATGGTGGGAAACCCTAAACGAGTCGGTTTGACAAAATCGGTCATTTCTGCACAGGCGATTTGCACTTCTTCTTTGAGCTCTTTGACAATTTCGCTGACTTGACGGGGTTCGCGACAAATCAGATTGGTATCGGCTTGAATGACGGCAGTATCGGGCAAAATTAACCTTGGGGTTTGTCGCGTCAGACAATCGATGTGATTGAGCGTTTCCTCGCCACGCATCTTGAATCCGGCGATCGCCAACAAGCGAATCGTCCCGCGATCCCATCCCCCACTGGGTTGGATCGCCGTTCCTTTCGACCCATCAATTAAACAGTTGACGTCGTAAGAAACGCGGGTAACGGCCCACAGGAGGATAGACAGCAGTTCATTAAACAGGAATGTCTGCCGATAAAACTTGTGGGTGGGCAGCTTAATTAAGGTGTCGTTGGAAAAAATGGCCGTTTGGATCGGGGTTTGAGAATGGGTCATAGCACCAAGGGGTAGGCGTTGGGCAAAAGAACGCGATGCTATTGTAACGGTTTTTGGTTAGCGGGGGTAGCGCTGTCGGTGTCCGTTTTTTTCCGACTGTGGCATTCCTCTACTGTAGTCCTTCTCCTCTAAGGGGAGATCCGCCCCCGTCTGCATCTGCGGCTTCTCCCCAGATGACAACAGCGCTTCCCCGGGAACATCCGGGATAAATTCCAGACTAATTTTCATTTTAATTTTGCCTTTTTCCCACCCCTTTCCGGTAATTTTTAGGAGTTCCCCCTTCACCCCTTGATTTAAAAACTCTTTCGTATCTGTCAGCCCCAACTCTAATCCTTTTTGTTTTAACGCATTAGAAAGGGTATGATTGAGTTGGTTCTGCTCGGTCATGGCATGGCCCATCATTTTCCGCAATTGACTGACTTTAAACAGCTTGCCGCGAAATGACACCACATCATCATCGGAGCATTCCGGTAAAATGTTATTTTCTTCCATAACCATAAAATATTCCAACGACGTCTTTGCCGATATCATACAAGCAAGGTACTGCCTCACCCGTATTGTTCCCTCCACCCCTCCAGTTGAGTTGAATGCTTTTGTGGCAGCATTGAAGGCTAGATCCGGTGCGGTTTGGGGTTGCCAGAGGCGGGGATTTAAAGTCAGCATGGAAATTCAACTCCCTCAATGCGATCGCACTGCGCCAAACCCCTTGTACTTCTAACGGCCTTCTGTCTGGGTAACGCTGTAGATACAATAGTTTTCTTGTATAATTGCGCCGAAGCACTATTCAACTCAGGGATTCATTCGAGCGATCGCCAGAGGGTTTCATCCCGGTTGTTTCCTGAAACAAGGCATCAAAAGTCCCCGCCTCGAATCGGGCGATCGGGCGTGATTCTTGACCCTGTACCCCTGGAAATTTCACCGGCCAACCCAGGATCCTGACCTCATGGACCCTAGAATGGGTTCGTGCCATCTCGTATCATTTGACACGGAAATAGGTTTTGCGCCATGCTTAATGTGAAGGCAATTCTTAAAAAAATCTGGATTAACACGGTCCCATGCTTGATCGCCTGTGGAAAAACTTAGAAACATCATTTCACCGACCCCTGGGTGTCACCCTTCCAGTGCGCCTAGAACACTTCATAAATCGAACCTATGGCTATTCCCTTCCCTTGCCCCTGCCGTTCCCCTATCAATCCTACTTCCGGATTGCCCGACTTGTGACAAAAGTTTTTGATTTTTTTCGCCGGACCCTCTAACCCAGTCCCTAGGGATGCCATTTTTTCCCTGAGTCATCCCTCCAGTACAGAGGGGGAGATCTCATGACTCGGACTGACCCCTTGAACACAACATGGGTGACACTCAATCGAATCTTGATTCACTTCAACTCCCCGTTGAGTTCAGGGTCGGAAATCAACCTCCGTCCTCTGAAATCACCGGGTAATTTGCCTTCTCTTGAGGAAGATTTGTAGGGGTGTAAACTGCACTAGCAGCTCCCAACCGACCCCCCTTGGTTTCTCGCTCGGCTCAATCAGAATCGAGGATAGAAACAATCAAAATTAGCCGGATTTGAACAGCACCTTGTGGGGTCTGCACAGGGTAGAGATCAAGAGTCAGAGTCAGAGGCCCCGCAATCGCCAGATGTGATGACGATCGCATCGCCCCTTGAGACCGATCGCCCCATCCAAGACAAAAGCAATCTAGGATAATTAATAAAGGTGTATGCTTTTGTTGCATGAGGCAAGGGTAAAACGATGGAGCAAACAAATCCCCCACTACGTCAGAATCCATTTGAGACCTATCGCGATCCCGTGACAGGTCAATGGATTGTCGTTAAACCGTCTGAGACATCCAACTCAAATTCGTCTCAAAGAGCTGCCTAGCTGAAAGCCAACCCATCGGATTACCTAACATTTGGCCTAGCCCTTGATCACCTTAGACCGCAGAAACCCGAACCTTCTTCCTGAAAAAATGAGACCTGCAATCAGTCTGGAGTAGCGCGGTTTATCCCCCGAAACCACTCGGAAACCCTGAGATATCCAATTTTTCTCTCCTGTTGCTTTCAGTGAACAAGTCGGAAACAGTGACGCGCTTTTTAATGTTTAAGGCCGGATGTTTCCGAGGGTTCCGGTGGCACAAGCGGGATTTGGAAGAGGGCGATCGCCCGGAATGAATTTTTCGGGGACAAAGATTAATAGAGTCCGAGAATTGGCCTCGGTTCAAGGGGTCATTTTCCACCGACTCACACCCAAGGGCGATCGCTTGTTTTCAGGCGATCGCTCTTATCTTATTTGGGCAAAAATTAACCAGAATACCGCTAAACGGCGGGTCAGAACTATCCATCCCCTGGCCAGATTTTCAATTGTCTATCCCGGGGCCAAGTCAAGTGCTAGTTTGCATCAGAGTTTAAGGGAATAATCGGCGATCGGCTCAAATAGTGACACCCTCCAAACCGGAGGGCAAAACAAACCCGACTAGAGTTGATTTATCAAAAATCACCGCTCACGACTATGTTAAATCGAATTTTTTTATCCCTGGCAATCGTATCGTCTTTACAATTTTTTTTAACCAGTCCCTCCACCGTTCCCCATCAGTCCCGTTCTCCTCTGTCTCAAAACCCGGTTAACTGGATCGTGACCTCGGAACGGTAGCACCCCCATCACCCTGAGCTCATTCCGCGTTGATCCCCTTGGACCCTGATTCCGGGGGTTTTTTTTGCTTTTTCAGACAGCAAGGGCGCTAAAAACCCAACCTGTAGGGGCGATTCGCGAATCGCCCCTACAGGTTGGGTCTTCAAAATATGCCTCAGTTCTGAGGGGGAATTGAACTTCTGAGCAGAAGTTGGATAAATTAGAGAAGAAATCGGGGAAAAGTTATGACCAACCAAACCAGGGATGAGGCAGTGCAAGGGGCGCGATCGCAACTGTTGAAGGCAGCGCCAGAAGGTAGTCTGGACTCTTCAAGTCTGCAAGAGGCAGTCGCCATTTTGGAAAAAGCGCAAATCCGAGGCGATCGCCAGTTGCTAGAAGGAGAATGGCGGTTACTCTGGAGTTCGGGAACGCGCAACGCTCAGAAATTGAACAAACCGGGGAATGGGATAAACTCGAAGGCGATCGCCCAAGTCATCCAACGCCTGGATTGCCAGCGCCTGTGGTTTGAAAATCAAATCACCATTGCCGGGAGTTCCCTGATTGTGGGCGGTCCTTTTGAGTACAAACAGCACCGCATTCAGTTCCGGTTTGAGCGCCTGGGGTTGCAACTCGGCCCCTTGGGACCTCTCAAACTGCCCCTGGGCAAGTGGGCCTCGGGATGGCTACAAACCACCTACTTAGATCAGGACTTGCATTTGGAACGGGGGGACCGAGGTGGGATTTCCCTCTATCGCAGAGTGGGGACTTCAACCCCAACCCTCTGAAAGGATCACGATAGAATAATACTTTCACATACCCCACCAGAGGAATGAACAATGGTTCAGAAAATTCAAAAATCAGAAAGCGAGTGGAAAGAGCAACTCACCCCGGAACAGTTCAAGGTCGCCAGAAAGAAGGGAACCGAAAGAGCGTTCACGGGAGCCTACCACGATAATAAAGAGAAAGGAGTTTATAAATGCGTCTGTTGCGGGACGGAGTTATTTAGCTCACAGACCAAGTTTGACTCCGGTACCGGGTGGCCCTCCTTTTGGTCACCGATTGAGGAAACTCATGTCGCCGAAGAAGAGGACCGCGCCCTGTTTATGCGTCGGACAGAAGTCCTCTGTGCCAATTGTGACGCCCATCTCGGTCACGTTTTTCCTGATGGACCGAAACCGACGGGGTTGCGCTACTGCATTAATTCGGCATCCCTGGACTTTGAGAAAGTAGAAGATTAAAGGGGGGAGGAGGTCAGATGGCGATCGCAACCGCTGACCGTTGAACTCCCCGGAAGCACCTGGGCAACGCCTACTCTGCGATCGAACAACAAGTCCCGCTCTAATCGGGCGGGAAGTCATTTAAGGTCTATTGTCTGCATTAACCATAACACTCGGAGGGGAAATCCCCTCTTTTTTTTACAAAAGTTTACTTGTTTTCTCCCGGAGCGTTTCCACGGGTTTCAGAGGCAACATCCGGAAAATTTTTATGGTGATATTGCAATATAATCCCGCCGCAAATGTATGTAAAAGTATGTATTCATGCTCAATTATATTTGCATAAACTCCATAAAACTTTCCCTAAAATTATCCTAACATCCCCCGCAGAGGCTCTTAAAAAAACCTGAAAAACCCCTTGACAGGAGAAAGCAGAGGCTCTTTAATGGGGATGTTCAGAGGATTAAAGAGGATAGCGCCAGCGCTCCACTCTTCAACCCTTACTCACTTCAAATCAGACAAAACAATGATGATCTCTCTCAAGGCTTATCAAACCGTTGCTCAATCTGTCAAAATGCCGAAACTCAGTGGAATCTTGGGTTTACTCACCCTCGCCACTTTAGGCATTGCCCCCCTTCCTGCTCAAGCTGGGGGATACCGCGTCAGTGGGGATAGTGCGGTCGTGCAAACCAGTGAACAACGTGCGGTGGTAACCGGCAATGGAAACTTTGTTGACCAAAATTCCACCCAAACCAATATCGATCGCCGGGGTGGTGGATTCGGAAACCAAGGGGTTGTTCAGGACCAATTGCAGAATGCCGATGTTTACGGACATCACAATCAAGTGCGTCAAAGCAATCGTCAAACCACGGTGGAAGCCGATAGCAATCGGTTCGCACCTCGCCCTCGTCCTCACTATCAAAAGAAACATTAAGGCGATCGCCTGTGGACGACTCCCGATTCTGACGTTGGGATACATCGTACCCGACGTCATACCCTTTACTCACGGTGCCCATCATGTTCACACATTTGCTCCGAGTCTGTCTGGCCGCTACCCTTTCCACCGTGGCGATCGCCACTCCCCTAGGGGCACAAGTCTCCCCGGGTAACCATCGCCCCTCGATGCCCTCCATTGATCAACAAGCGGCGATTACCGGCAACGGTAACACCGTTAACCAAAACGTCAATGTCTATTATGTTGCCCCACGAGGTCGGACCTTTCCCAATTCCTCGGGGCCATCCTCGAACCCCCTACGCCAGTCGGTTAGCCCCAGTCTCATCCGCACTCCGGCTAATCTTCCGACCCCTTATTCACGAAATTCTCAAAATTCTATCCGGCATTAATCGCCTAATTTTGATGATTTCGTGAAAGCAATATTAGACTCAATCTTGGTGCATCCCCTTTATTTTCTGTCATGAAATCGGGAAGAAATCACGGCTTGTTTTCTCCCCTCTTGAGTCATCTTCATCGGTAAAATTCATGAAAAAATCTTCATTTCTAAGCAGTTTATCCATTGTGGCTTTATGTAGCATTTCCCCGGTTGCTACGGATTTAGCTGCCGCCCAATGTGTGCAAATCGATACCGGCGTGCAAATTTCCATCAGTGGCGCAGGACCGGCCCAGCAAACCAATACCGTTGACATGGGCGACCCCAGCAGTTGTGGTCGCAATGCTACTGTGACTACGGGAACTCAAATTCATGTCGGACCGAATCGGGCAGTGCAAAACCGTTCTGTTCGTCAATCCGTCCGAGGGACAGAGCGATCGCTCAGGTCAACCAGCTACCCGGTGCAGATTCAAGTTAATCCTCAAATCAACGTGGATAATCCTGCCGATCGCCTAAATTCTATTCAGAATCCAGCCCTTCGCTATCGAGAACAACTGCGGTTAATTGAGTAATTGAACGGAATTAAATCAATCCGTTAGATTGGCTGCTGTCTTGTTGTATTTAGGACTAAAATAATGTATAGAGCCATAAAATTTGTGGGGTATTTAATCAATCCGCCCCCCAGTCTGAAATGGGTTGCCCTGTTCACATCCTTAGCTGCCTTGATGCTTGGGGCGACTCAGGCCCAATCCCAGATGTCAATTCAGGTAGATAAACAGGGAATTCGAGTCGAATCCGAAGGCGGATTGAGGATTGAATCCGGTCGCAGTCGCCTCGGGCAACCAACTCACTTAGACCGATCGCGACCGGGGTGGATGGGTTTCCCCCTTGACCGCCTGAATCTGGTGTCTCAGTCGGTGTATTCTCGACAGTCACGCCGGAGTACCCTGTCTCAAACCGAAGAAACCACCGGGATTACGGTGGATTCAGACCAGTTATTAGCCCTGGAAGTTTGGGGCGATCGCGGTACTTACATCAACGCCGAGATTGTGATTGATGGGACAGTGGTGGAAACGATTCGCGGGAACTATACGGCGATCGACCTCTCGTCTTATCTCAATCCGGGCAAAAATGAAATTGAAATCACCGGGAATTATACTCCGGCTAATTCCAGCATTTATGTGGAGTTAACCGGCGATCGCAATACGGTCCGGCATGAAACTCGGGGTACGGGCCGCCTCAATCAAACCCTGATTCTTGACCAGCGTTAATTCCTGTTCCGGAACTTATTGTCACCCCAACCCGCGCCCTCAAGGGTGCGGGTTTTAATCTGGAATTAGGGTTCAGAATCCGTTAAAGGTTCACCGGGTAAGGTGTCTTTTACTTGAACAGAATAGGCTTCCTGGCGGGTCCAATTGTTCATGACATCTTTAACTAATACTTCCTTTAACCAAACCTGTAACACTGCGACAATGGGGAGGGCGAGGAATAAACCCAGCAGGCCAAAAAACTGAGAAAAAATCAGCATTGAGGTTAAAGTAACTGCCGGGGGTAAAGAGATTTCATTTTCCATAATCATGGGGGTTAAGACTAGCCCTTCTATCTGTTCAATAACCAGGTAAAAGACAATGACTATCACGCCTTTTACGGGTGAATCTAGGAAGGCGAGGGCGATGGGGGGAATGGAACCCAGGATCGGTCCAATATTGGGAATGTAGGTCAGTAAAGATGAAATGATGGCGTTGACTAATGCTAAGGGGACACCGATTACCCATAAGCCTATTCCACTGGCGATCGCAATAAACACCATGTTAAAAATTCGCCCAATGGCCCAACCCACGAGATTCTGTTCGCATCCCTGGAGAATTTCCTCGACTCGTCGGCGATAAAATGCTGGAAATATCAGCATAAAACCCTGGCGATAGAGGGTTGGATTGGCTAATAGCATGACAATTAGCACCAGGACCAATAGCAAGTTTAATACAAAGTCTAACGAGTTGGAGAAAATACTAAAGAATCCGCCAAACCAATTTCCCATGTTGGGAATTCGTTGAGCTAAAAATTCAATATTTTGAACATCTTCAATTACCTGATTGGGAATAAAGGTTTCTGCCCATTGATACCACTGACGCAACTGGGCCAAGGTTTGGGGGAGGAGTTCCAGCAATTGTTGAAATTGAGCAACAACTGTGGGGAAAATTAAGACAAAAAATAAAACCAGGATGGCGATAAGAATGCCAATTGTTACGGCAATAGCAAACCCGCGATTGAGACGCGATCGCTGCAATCTACGCACCATCCGGTTGAGGACTGTGGCAAAGGCAATAGCGGCAAAAATTAGCAACAGAACCGTTCTAATTTCCCAGAGAATAATCAAAGAAACAATAAGAGCGATTGCCCCAATCAGGTTGCCAAACTTCAATTTTATACTCCTTTTATAATCAATATTTTCAAGGTGTTATTCCTGGGTTAAGCAGGTTTGAATATTTTTGAAAACTTTCTTGTTTTGTTAATTCCATCAATAACGATAAGTGGAATAAAGAGAAAATCCAGGGATTTTCTCTTATAAAAAGAGTATTGTGCCGGTAATCTTCTCCCTGAGTCATCCCCCTAGAGACAGAGTTTTTTTACTACATTTGTGGCTGCACTCAGATCAGGACTGCTGGAACTAAGCCCGTTGCTCAAAAGAACAGGGGAGTCTCTCACCTCTGTCTAAAGAAGGAAATAGCCGGAGGTTGTTGAAGTTTGAGGAAAAGATCCCGGGGCGCATTGAGTGAGATTTAAGTGAATTATTACCGGCGATAGAGTCAAAAACTTCCGGTTACCCTTTAGGCTGAAAGTGTAGGAAACATCAATTTATCTATGGGACGAGTATCCTGAATCCCTCGAAAGACTCTTCTATTTGATGTGGTTTGGACTTGTGGTTTGGACTTGTGCTGTTGCTGTACCCTCGACTCTTTTATGAAAAATAATCGGCCCAGTCACTCGATTCTCAATGTTGTTTTTGCCCTCGGGGTACTGTTTCTGCTTTTTGTGATCGGTGCGGTATTTCATCGGGTTTCTAATCAGACGTCAGAACAACTTGAGCCCGAACGAGAGACACCCCAACGGTTAGATGTAGAAGGCGATCGCCGTTGATCAATGTTGCAGTCTGACTTAATCAGGCTAGGTTGCCTGAATCCGGTTTCAAACCTAGAGTCCCGTCGATGGTCCCGGGAAACTTCTTTCTCTTGACAATTTTATAGGGATCTAGTATTATTCAATCAGGAAATCTAACTTTTTTGTTCCTTCATCCAAAGGTTGATGCTACCTCACCCGGAGTTTAACCGGGCGCTACAGGACTATCTAACATTGATGAGCAAGGCGAGTTCTGTTTACCCCGGAGTTGAAAGCGATAGGGGTCAGGGATAGGAAAATCTGATGAAATGTGATTGAAGAATTTGACTCATCAAAACCTGTACCGTCCATTGAAAGACTATGCAAAACCAATTTCTCACGATTCTTGAGGGCATAACCGATGGTTTGGCTGCCTGCGATCGGCAATGGTGCATCACTTATGTCAATCAACGGGGTGCTCAAATCGTGGGAAGAAGTCCAGAGCAATTGATCGGTACAATCCTCTGGGAGAGTTTTCCCAGGGCGATCGCCTCGTCATGGAAGCCGGAATTTCATCGGGCGATCGCCCAAGGGGTTTCCGTGGAAATTCAACAGTTTTACCCCACCCTAAATCGCAGGCTCAAAGTACAGGGCAGTCCCTCCGCAACGGGGCTAGTCATTTATTATCAGGATATCACCGACTCCCCCAAGATTCTAACCTCCCTGGACGGCGAGGAAATAGAGGCACAAGAGGCAGAAAGGGGCGGCTGTGGGGTGGCGATCGCCGAACCTACTACTCACCGCTTAGAACAGGTAAATTCCACCTGGGCCAGAATCCAGGGGTATGCGGTAGAAGAACTGATTGGCATCTCAATTTTTGACTTATTTTCCCGAGAGTGTCACAGCCAACTGATTAACACCATTCGGTTAGCAGATGCTCGGGGTTTTCATCGATTTGACTCCGTACAGTTAGGGAGAGAGGACCGTGAAATTACGGGAATTACTGAGGTCAATTCCATCAAAGATGCAGAAGGAACGGTGCTGTATCGGGTCTTTACCTTCACGGAGACTAACCCCGACAACCGAACTTCAGAACAGGTTTTAGGGAAACGGATCGAGATCACTGAGTTAGATCAGGCGATCGAGCTATTAGAAAGCATGACCGATGCTTTTGTCTCATTAGATCGGGAATGGCGAATCCTGGAAGTCAACGGAGAAACAGCGCAAATTAATCAGAAAACGCCGGAAGAATTAATCGGAAAAACCCATTGGGAAGTGTGGCCTTGGTCCGTGGGAACGGAAGTAGAACGGGAATATCGACGGGCGATGCAGGAACAGGTCCCGGTCCATTTTGAAGTGTTCTATGAACCGTTAAAACTACAGTTAGAGATTCAGGCTTATCCTTCTAATCAGGGGTTATTTATTTATTTTCGGGATATCAGCGATCGCAAGCAGTCGGAAGAAGCGTTGAGGCACAGTGAACGCCTCTATCAGGCGATCGGGGAGACCCTGAACTATGGACTGTGGATCTGCGATCGCGAGGGTCGCGTCATTTATGTGAGCGAATCATTTCAAAACCTAGTGGGACTGACCCTCGCCGAATGTGCGGGGTGGGGATGGACCCAGGCGATGCATCCGGATGACCTGGATCAGACCCTCTCGTTATGGGAAGAGTGCTTGCGAACGGGTAATATCTGGGATCGCGAGCATCACTTTCGGGGTGTCGATGGCAACTGGCATCCCATGTTATCCCGAGGCGTTCCGGTCAAAAATGACCAGGGAGAGACGATTTGCTGGGCCGGAATCAACCTAGATATCAGCCGTCAAAAACAGGTAGAACAGGAACTGCGCGATCGCCAAGAGCGTTTGCAGGCGGCACTATCGGCATCAGAAACGGGAACCTATCGATGGAATATCCAGACGAATTCCGTCGAGTGGGATGAAACCATGAATCGCCTGTTTTGCCTATCAGAAGGCTATGTTCTGACCACGTTCCAAGAGTTTGTCTCCCTGATCCACCCGGAAGACCGAGAAGCGGTGAAAAGTGAGATAGAAAAGGGTGGCAACCGGAGTGATGACTTCGAGATGGAGTTCCGAATACTCTGTCCCGATGGCAGCATTCGGTGGATTTTTGATAAAGGAAAGACGTTCACTGATCAGGGGGGTACTCCCCTGTATTTCACCGGCGCTTGTGTCGATATCACCAATCAGAAGCGGATGGAGGAAGCGGTCCAGATTGGACGGGAACGCCTGGATCTTGTCTTGGAATCGTCGGAGTTGGGCGTATGGTATTGCGATCTGCCCTTTGATAAACTAGAGTGGAATCACAAGTGCAAAGAACATTTTGGACTGTCTCCAGAGACGGAAGTCACCATCGCCCTATTTTATGAGTGCCTGCATCCGGAGGACCGCGATCGCACTCACGAGGCAATTACCCGGGCGATCGCCGAGGGTACCCCCTATCAAATCGACTATCGCACCGTGGATAGAACCGGAGAGACTCGATGGATTCGGGCGATCGGACGAGCATTTTACAACGAGACCGGACAACCGACCCGGTTTGATGGGATTACCATTGATATTAGCGATCGCAAACGGGCCGAAGAAACCTTAGAGAGTAACCAAAAATGGTTAGCCTTAGCTCAAAACATCGGCAAAATCGGGATATGGGATTGGAATTTACACACCGGGGAAATTTTTCTGACTGAAGAGTTCCACTCCATGTATGGACTATTACCCGGT
The DNA here is from genome assembly GCA_011390515.1 of Oscillatoria sp. Classification (GTDB taxonomy): domain Bacteria; phylum Cyanobacteriota; class Cyanobacteriia; order Cyanobacteriales; family Laspinemataceae; genus Laspinema. The sequence continues at coordinate 5,284 of JAABSJ010000118.1, read as the reverse complement.
AGCTTTGATGGTACATTTCAAACCTTACTCGCCCTGATTCATCCCCGCGATCGGGCCAGGGTAGAACATCAAGCCCGGTGTTGTAGTCAGGATGGAGTCGATTTTAATAGCGAATTTCGCATTCAACGATCCGATGGTCAAATTTGCTGGATCGTCTCCAAAGCGAGAGCATTTCAGGATGAAACCGGAAAGCCTTTCCGGGTGATCGGCGTTAACATGGATGTGACCGATCGCAAGTTAGCTGAAGAAGCCTTGCGGGAGAGTGAAAAACGGTTTCGCGTCGCCCAAGAACTCTCTCTCGATGCCTTCACCATTTTGCACGCCATCCGCAATTTCACCGGAGAAATTATTGATTTTCAGTGGGATTATGCCAATCCCAAAGCTGCCGAATTCTTGGGGTATTCTATTGATGAATTAGTCGGTCACCGTTTGAGCGATCGCCTACCCGGAAACCAGACCAATAGTGACCTGTTTAATCGCTACGTCCATGTGGTAGAAACCGGGATTCCCCATGATATCGAACTGGAATACAAAGCCGATGGGATTCTCGGCTGGTTCCGAAATATGGCCGTTAAATTAGAGGATGGGGTGGCGATTTCCTTTAGTAACATCACCGATCGCAAATTGCAGGAACAAGAACGATTACACCTGCTGGAACTGGAACGAGAAGCGCGATCGCAAGCAGAAGTAGCCAACCGGATTAAAGATGAATTTCTCGCCATCTTATCCCACGAGTTGCGATCGCCCCTCAACCCGATTCTGGGCTGGACGCAACTCCTCAAAAAAGGCACACTTTCCCCGGAAAAAACTCAACAAGCCTTAAACAGCATCGAACGAAATGCCAAATTACAAACCGAACTGATCGAAGACTTGCTCGATGTCTCTCGGATTTTGCGCGGTAAGCTGATTCTCACCGAAACCCCAGTCAAACTGGCTGAGGTGATTGACTCGGCGATCGAAACCGTTCGCCTAGCAGCCCAAGCAAAACTTATACAAATTTACAGCGAATTTAATTCGCAAGTCGGACAAGTCCTGGGAGATGCTAACCGCTTGCAGCAAGCCGTTTGGAATCTCCTGTCCAACGCCGTCAAGTTTACCCCCCAGGGAGGACAGGTCACTGTCTCTCTCACTCAATCCGAAGACTGCGCGCAGATTCAGGTCCAAGATACCGGATCAGGAATTGACCCGGACTTTTTGCCTCATGTCTTTGAAAGCTTCCGACAAGCGGATAGTACCACCACCCGCACCTTTGGCGGACTGGGGTTAGGACTGGCGATCGCCCGTCACTTAGTCGAATTACATGGCGGCAGAATTTGGGTAGATAGCCCCGGACTCGGCCAGGGGGCGACCTTTACCATCAGTCTGCCTTTGTTACCGGGGTCTGGAGAACCCTCTCCCCCGGAGTCCATCGACCCGGAGTTGCCGAACTTACAGGGCATAAAAATACTCGTCGTTGATGATATACTGGATACTCGGGAGTTTCTAGTTTTTGTACTAGAAATGGAAGGTGCAAGGGTACAGGCCGTCGAGTCAGCAGAGATGGCAATTTCGATGATTAATGACTGGCAACCGGATATTTTGGTCAGCGACATTGGAATGCCCGAACTCGACGGCTACAGCTTAATTCGCACCCTGCGATCGCGCTCACCCCAGGAAGGAGGAACCATTCCCGCCATCGCCGTCACCGCCTACGCCGGAGAGAGCGATCGAGAAAGGATTCTCGCTGCCGGATTTGATGCTCACATTCCCAAGCCGGTGGAACCCTTGGATTTAGCCCAGGAGATCGCGCGGGTGCTTCCTCTAGGCGATCGGCACAGGTCCTAAAATCATCGGTTCTATTGGGTCAATTCTCTGCGAGAAAGTCTTGTTAAAATAGCCCCTGCCTCCGGTGAAGCAGGGGAGGCAGTGGCTATTTTTTCTGATTCGGCACAGATGTGTTGACCCCTTACGGAATCACGGTGACTGTTGTGCCAATTTGCACTTGATCATATAAGGCGATCGCATCGTCATTAAACATTCGGGCACATCCCCAGGATTCGGCCCGTCCAATGGACTCGGGAGAGTCTGTTCCATGAAACCCGATCGCATTATTGCCATCAGTCCAAAATGCAATCCATCTCGGTCCTAATGGATTTTGAGGCACTCCTGCGGGAATAATTTGCCCAGTAAATGGACTTTCCCAGGCCGGATCTTTGACCATTTGAAAGACTTGAAATGTCCCGAGAGGCGTTTCCATACCACGTTGACCGATCGCAACGGGATAAGAGGACTGCAAGACCCGATTGTGATAAACATACACCCGGCGATCGCTCAAAGATAAGATGAGATGAGTCTGAGTCGCTGTTGGAGTCCGATAGGCAATGTCGTGCGGATCTATCCTCTGCGGTTCAGGAACCCTAGGGGAACTCGCGAACTCATTCAGAGTCGCATGAGCGGGGGCATTACCTAAAGCCAGTATTAAAGCACTTAAGACAGAAATGTGACGGAGGAACATAGCAATCCCTAACTTCGATCAGTAATTGCAGTTTACTGAAGCTGCTGTTCCGCCTACGGATAGGACTGTTCCACTATTGGGAGTGGATGTTTTTTGGGTGGCGATCGCCAAACAAATTCCCCAACTGGAACCAGACAGTTACCCAACTGGTTCAATTTCTCCCGGGACAGATTAAAAACTGTCTGAATCTCTCTGCTAAAAACTCAAAAATACTCCCGATAATTAGACTAGAAACCCGATGGACAAAACCCCGATTATGAACGCAGAACCTCAATCTCTCCAGACCCCGCAAACTCCGCCTCCCCAGACGGAATTAGAAAAAGCTTCCCAGGACCTCGGTCGGGCTTTAGTGGTGTACTTAGCCTGGAAATCCGCCGGTTTACTCGACCCGTCACCCACCTGCTCTCGCCCACAACAATAGCAACCTGCGATACATCAAAACAAGACTGACCCATGACCCTTTGTAGATTGTAGGGGTAATTCCTGAATTACCCCTACAGTTTTGCGCGATCGCGAGTCTACTGTACCGCCTTCCCAGAAGCCATACCAGAGGGGGTCATACATCAGCTAAGGGGATTGCAAAATATAAATCCTCCAAAGGTTCAACTGAAAGGAAGGTATGTGTCGGAGTAAATGCTTGCGCCCCAGGGCGTATGCAATACGCCCCTACATTGACGGGGCTACTCCGTTAGTCACCACGAACGAACGTTTTGGAGATTTTATTTTTTGGAGTTCCCTAACGCTTTAGACTTTAGAGGTTTGCTCTGGAAATCCAAACAAAAGCCCCCATCAATGGGGGCTTTTTTCGAGCTTGAAAGGGTTAAATATTAGTAAATACAATGCAATTAACAGCCTGGGACTGCCAGGGTAGCAGGGTTTAAAGCGTCCAGCTTGCTTCGTGGAGGCGATGCTTGCGAAAACTGGCGCGGATGTGGCTGGAATAGCTCAGTGCTCGCAGGAACTGTTGAGCCAATTCTTTGATGGAGTTCGACAGGGGTCGAGATGTGGTTGTCGTTTGAGTGTCATTTTCCATGACTTGATCCTCTTTTTCTGGATAGGGGTTGGCAGAGTTGTCGAGTTCTAACCATCCTAGTTCTAGATTACATCACCCTAGACCATTTATTAACAGAGAATTTATAACGACCTGAAAATGGGAAACAGGATAGGATTTCCACTCAACAGTTATATTGTCCCATTTTTTTACAAGGTAGCCGGTGATGATATCGGGTAGAACTGGGTGATACTTTCGCCCATCACAGGCGATCGCGGTCACAGGTTCAAGGGGTTTAGGCAACCCGCATCAATAGCACTAGGTCACTTTCGACTGTAGGTTGAGGCGGGGGTGAGGTTTCCGAAGGGACGGGATTGGACTCCGTAGATTTTTGGAAGAAGTAGGTGATAATTTCCATGATAGATGCGTTTTTTTGTTCGATGAATCAACTATGAGCCATCGTGGAAACTACTGACGAGAGCTTGTGGCACTCTTTAAATTGGTTGTTTCATCTTCCCAATGCAGCGGATTCAACCCTCCCAAAACTGTTGAAACAGTGGACAGTTGGAAAAGTGGCGATCGCATCAGAACTAGGATAAAATACTGAGTGTTACTGCCGCCTTTCCCCAATCCCTCATGGTTCTATCTGACTCCTCCACTGCTCATCCCGGGCCTGACCCGACTCACCATCACGATTCCGACGGGTTCCACACCCACCCCAGTCACGCTCATGACTCAGACAGGCACTCCCATGTTCACGTTCACAGCGAAGAGTCCCTGCGTCGCCTCGTCAATCGCCTCTCTCGCATTGAAGGCCACATCCGGGGCATTAAAACAATGGTTCAAGAAAGCCGTCCCTGTCCGGAAGTCCTCTTACAAGTGGCTGCTGTTCGTGGTGCACTCGATCGCGTCGCCCGCATCGTCCTAGACGAACACCTCACCGAATGCCTCGCCCGCGCTGCCAAAGAGGGCCATATCGAAGACGAAATTGAAGAACTCAAGGCCGCCCTCGATCGCTTTCTGCCCTAGCCACCACCGAGCGTTAGTGTAGCTTTAGAGTAAAATCGTTTCAATCGAGCTACTCACTAACGCTAACGCCAATGCACCAAAAATAGCTGTCATGATGCCTTTCTCCAACCGAAAACCAGGAACTACACGCGCAGCAATGGCAAAGATGAGCACGTTCATCACAAACGCGAATAACCCAGACAATAGGCCCAAGGTCAGCACGTTTGGGATGAAAAACACAGCTTTGAGTAGGGGTAAAATTAGCACATTTAATCCTCCCAAGGCTGCCGCAGCCATCAGCGCTTTTGGCGGACTATCAATCTGAATCCCCAAGGGCAATCGAGAAATCAACAGCAAGCTACTAAACGTGACTAACCAGGCAATCAAAATATCTACGAGTTGCATTGTTATATTTTCCTTTAAAGTAACAGAGTCAAATTTTCACTCTCTTACCTTATCTCTTCCTCCAGTGCTTTGACCTCTGCTTTAAGATATAAATCTCTCTCTGCCAAAAGGTGATTATAGCGATTCCCCCAGTTATGCGCGTAGATTTTGGGAAGTGCTCCGGAATCCGGTACTGATAGGTCTATAAAAACTAGCCCTGTTAAGGGGGTAAATTGAATGACGAAAAATCATTGTTTCTTGTAGGGGCGCAAGCATTGCGCCCCTGTCCAAGAGGTAAATTTGATGACGAAGTGCGAAACGTTTGGGAGTGAAATAAGGCTGAAATGCCTGAAATAACCCCCAGTGAGGCTCTAACCCCCTTGGGTTAGATAAAGGGACTCGTCCCG
>JAABSJ010000117.1 GCA_011390515.1 Oscillatoria sp. | reverse complement strand
AAAGGAGGGCGTTACTTGGCATTAGCCAAGTAACGCGGTAACGACTGAAGTCGTTACTACGAACATCGGACCAAGGACCAATGACCAATGACCAATGACAAAAGGAGGGCGTTACTTGGCTAATGCCAAGTAACGCGGTAACGACTGAAGTCGTTACTACGAACATCGGACCAAGGACCAATGACCAATGACCAATGACAAAAGGAGCGCGTTACTTGGCAAAAGCCAAGTAACGCGGTAACGACTGAAGTCGTTACTACGAACATGAACCCAATGACCAATGACCAAGGACAAATGACAAATGACCAATGACCAATGACCAATGACCAATCCCTCACCCGTTCAGCTTTTGCTCAACCAATTGGTTGGTTAACTTGGGATCCGCACGTCCTCCACTGAGTTTCATGACTTGTCCGACAAAGAAGCCTTTGAGCTTGGTTTTGCCGTTACGGTAGGATTCGACTTCTTTGGGATTGGAGGCGATCGCCTCGTCAATCATTTTTTCCAAGGCGGAAGTATCAGAGATTTGAATTAATCCCTTGCTTTCTACCAGTTCCTTCGGTGAGCCGCCTTGGGTGAGCAGTTCGGGTAAGATATCTTTGGCAATTTTGCCACTGATGGTCCCGGAGGTAATTAAGCCGGTGAGTTCGGCTAGGGCCACGGGTGTTAGGGCGATCGCGGTAATACTCAGCTTTTCGGTTTTTAAATAGCCGGTAATATCCCCTTGAATCCAGTTAGCGGCTTGTTTGGCATCCCCACCTTCCGCGAGGGTGGCTTCAAAATATTCGGCAACGGTACGATCATCGGTGAGCACCCGCGCATCATAGGGGGATAAGCCGATTTCGGTTTCGTACCGATGGCGTTTTTGGGCGGGGAGTTCCGGGAGTTCGGATTTCCACTGTTCGAGTTGGGTGGAGGAGACTTCGATGGGTCCTAAATCTGGTTCGGGGAAGTAGCGATAATCGCTGGAGCCTTCTTTACTCCGCATACTGATGGTGCGTTGGCTGCCTTCTTCCCAGAGGCGGGTTTCTTGGTAGATGGGTTCGCCGTTGTTGATGGCGTCGATTTGGCGGTCGATTTCATACTCGATCGCCCGTTGGATGGCGCTAAACGAGTTCATGTTTTTAATTTCGACTTTGACGCCGAATTCTTCTTGTCCCACGGGACGCACGGAAATATTCACGTCACAGCGCAGGGAGCCTTCTTGCATATTCCCATCGCTAACGCCGAGATAGCGCACGATCCGTTGCAGTTCTTGGGCATATTCTGCCGCTTCTTGTCCCGATCGCAAGTCCGGTTCGCTGACGATTTCAATTAGGGGAATCCCGGTGCGGTTGTAGTCTACTAGAGAGTAGGTGGACCCGGAGAGGCGATCGCTACCAGCATGGACGAGTTTTCCGGCATCTTCTTCCATGTGCAGACGGGTAATTCCGATCCGCTTGCGGTTGGGATTTCCCTGTTCGTCTACCAGTTCGATTTCTAGGGATCCATGTTCGGCGATCGGCAAGTCATACTGAGAAATTTGATAATTTTTCGGTAAATCAGGATAAAAATACTGCTTCCGGTCAAATTTGCTGTAAGGCGCAATTTCGCAGTTGAGTGCCAGTCCTGCTTTGACGGCATATTCGAGGACTTTTTGATTGAGAACTGGCAACACCCCAGGCAACCCCATACAGACTGGATCGATGTTGGCATTGGGTGGCGCACCAAATGCCGTAGAGGAATTGGAGAAAATCTTGGTTTTGGTACTGAGCTGACAATGGGTTTCTAGTCCGATTATCGCTTCGTACTTCGTTGTTACGGGTGCAGAAAGCGTCATGAAGGTTTAAATAAGCGACTATGCAATAGTACCGTTCTTATTTTAGCCTTCCTGACGCCTCCTGTTGGCATAGAACCTCTGAATCATCCAGAATTCACCGGCTGAGTTTTCAAGAGAATAATCTCAAATTGCCAATTTCATATAAATTATTTTCAATTACGAATTAAGTCAAGTTAAGCCAGTGTAAATATTGTGAAGAAATGATGGAATCACTGACAATTTAACCAAGCTGTGAGATAATAGCGCCAGCTTGCTCTCAATCCTGAAAGGGGGAAGGACAATCGGGACAGAACTCGACGGCGAAGCACAGCACCTAGAGATTCAAAACAGGCATTTAAACTCTGACCCAGAGGGCATCGGTCAGACCTGTCAACGGTGAGGGGGTTTGGGAAAGTCGGTTAAGCCATTGTAAATATTTACGAAGGTTTGGCCTGCAAACTCGTTTACTGGTACTCCAATTTTGCTTGAATTGGAGTACCGGCTAAAAAGTTGGGAATTGATAACCCTCTGAAGTCGCTGACGAAAAACCCGATTAAGAACGGGGTTATCAAGTTGAGGTCCGAGGGATTGGCACGCAACCAAAAACTGTGTTTCCCCTTGATAGTCAAATGGCTCTTAAAGCGGTAAGATTTGATTGATCCAACCTAATTCACAAAATAAGAGGTGTTTCTATGAATGAACTCAGTCGAGATGAAATGAGAGAACGGCTGGGCAATATTGACCAGATTCGCGAGATTATTGTCGGGTCACAGATCCGGGATTATAATCATCGATTTGAGCAAATCGAGGCCAACTTGATTTTGTTACAAAAAGAGTTTCGCGATCGCATCGAGGAAGTCAAAAATTTATCGACGACTGAAATGCGAGGCGCTGTTGAGGCCCTGGAGAAAAGAATTAAAAGCGTGAGTTTAAACACGCAAGAAGATTTGACCGACGTGCGGCAACAGCTTGAACGGACCAAAGCCAAAATTTCTCATACCATTGAATCTTTGGATGAGTCTCTGGATAAGCAAACCAAATCCATTCGAGAACAAATTCTGGAAATCCAACAAACCCATCAAGAAAACATTCACAACCTGCGAGAGCGGGTGTTTGAAGAAGTCGAGCGGCGTTTTTCAAACTTAAAAGAAGGAAAAGTCGCCCGAGATGATATGGCAGAAATTCTATTTGAAATTGGCATGAGGCTGAAAGGAACCGAGTTTGCACCGGAACTGCGAGAGGCTGCCGAAACCCAGATTACGGCGGATCTCCTCTTACCGGATCACCGGGATGGAGAGTAAAGAACGTCGATGAAAATCAGGGCCGATCGCAGTTTTTTGTAGAGTCAGAATAACCGACGGATGAAGAGAGTTGGGAGGGGGCATAAGGATGGATTTGTCACAGTTCAAGCAAGTTAAGCGCATCGAAGACGAAGAGTGGTTAAAGACCGTAAATCGTGAAAAGATATCACCGGCACCAGATCCCCTGGAGAACTTGCGCGATGTCTTAATCGAAGCCCTTGGGGGTAAAGCAGTAAAAAGTACCCCGTTGTCCGAGCAAATCAATCACGAAACCACACAAAATCCCAGCACCGATCGCACCGTAACCCGGGAATGGAAGTCGGGGGAGTCGGTAGAAAATGGCGGACGCGATCGGGCGAAGAAAAAACGCGATCGCCCTACTCCTAAACCTCGCAAAAACGGTGAGTGGCGAACCATTACCGTGAACCATTATGCGATCGCAGAAGCGGCAGACCAACCAACCCCTGTCCCATCTAGTTCATCCGCACCACTCAGGGAAAATGTCACCAAAAAGGATCATTCTCCTCATAAGAATGAGTCACCAGAAGGTTCTGAACTCAACCCGGAGTCTGTCAATAAAAAACAGCATAATTTCCCTAACTTTACCGAACCAAAGGTTTATTTAAACGGAAATGACCTCAGCCATCAGGGGAATTCTACTGCCCATTTAAACGAACCTTTTTCACCGGAATCCCGTTCAAATCCCGACATTAACCCAACCCATCCCATTGATAGTCCAGTTGGAATAGAACGGGAAACAGAACTCGATGAACAAAGCTCGGTTCAGACTCAAAATAGTGACTCGGAAGAAAATAAATGGCCCACCCTGAGCACCTATTCACCTCAGAGTAACTCAGCCGTTATTCCAGAACTATCCGAGTTGCAAGCGAATACCGAGGCGGTATTAGCGGGAATGGATCAATTAGAAAGCCTGTTCGGAATAGAAACCCCTGGGCAGTCTTCGCCAACCCCCCCAGTGAATGCCGATTCATTACAAACCGTCGATCCGATGGAAAGTTTGCAGCAGCTTTTATTCGGGACGCAATTATCGGACCTCGATCTCCTCAAGCAATCCCTAATCGAAAATGACTTGCCCGGACTGCGAGAATTGCTGGTCCAAACCAACAGCAACTTACAATCCCTAGAAAGTCAGATTTATGACCCACAAAAGCTGATTGAACTCCTCAAACCCTGGATTGCGGAAATCCTGAGTCGAAAAATTACCGACTCCAAAGAAGAAGTTGCGAAGGCATTGGTTCCGATCATTGATGAAGTGATTAAGAACCGATCGCAGGAAAATAAAGCAGCCATGAGTTCGGCGATCGCCTCCATCCTTCCCAGTGCCATTACCCAACAAATCAAAGAGAGTCCGCAAGATGTCGCCAAAGCCCTCGGACCCGAAATGGCGATGGCAATTAAAGAACAAATCCGACTCGATCGCAACTCCATCGCCCAAGTCTTAGCCCCAGAAATGGGACGCACCATCAAAGAACAAATTCGCCTGGAACGCGATGCAATGGTAGATGCCCTCTATCCCGTCATTGGGAATACCATTAGCAAATACATGACCGAGGCGATTCAGTCTATTAATGACAAAGTGGCGAATACCCTGAGTATGGAAGGAGTAGAACGCAAAATTCGCTCCAAAGTTCAGGGGGTTTCCGAAGCCGAATTGATTCTCCAAGAATCCATTCCCTTTGTCGTGCAAGCGGTCTTTTTAATTCACAAAGCCTCGGGATTAGTAATTGCCGAAGCCCAAAAAGAGGGGGACTACCGCCTCGAATCAGAAATGGTCGCCGGAATGCTCACGGCGATTCGCAGTTTTGTCAATGATTGTATTGTCAAACCCGGGGAAATCTCTGAATTAAGTGAAGTTGAATATGGGGACTCCAAAATCATTTTGGAAGTAGGAGGATACTGCTATCTAGCGGTGATTGTTAAAGGCAACCCGAGCAAAGCCTTTATCAACAAAATGCAAAAAATGGTGACGATTATCATCCTGGATTATGAGCAACCGATTCAGGAATTTGATGGAGACCCGGCAAATGTTCCCCCTCGCATTCAAGAATTAGTCGATCAGCTTATAGAATCAAACGCTCCAAAATCCGACCGAAAACCTTACACCTTATTTGGGTTATTTATCGGAGGCTGTACCTTAATGCTGATATTTTGGATAGGGTTCTTTTACTATAGTTCCGGGCAACGACGTCTCCAGTCTCAAGTTGCGGTTGCCTTGAGTTCAGCCCCAGAATTAGCGGTTTATCGGCTGGATGTGACGGCAAAGCGGAACCGGGTAATCTTATCCGGAAAGTTACCGAATCCGGAATTACGTCAACAGGCGGAAACCATTGCGGCAGCAGCAGCAGGCGATCGCATCTTAGAAAATCAAATTATTGCCGTTGATGTCCCCCCAGACTCTACCCTCGTCCGAGGTGAAGTGGCACGAGTCAGTGAGGTGTTCAACCAGAGAAACGGGGTAGAAATTACCGCTAACTATGAAGAGCGAACCGTGACTATTGCCGGGACTGTCATGGAGATGTCCCTAGCGGAGCAAATCGTCCAAGGGTTCCAGCAAATTCCTGGAGTCAACTCCGTTGTCAGCACCCTAAAACTCGACCCGGTGACGATTCAAACTCGGCTCTATTTTGATGCCGGTTCGGACCAGTTAAATCCCAGTTATGAACAGACTCTGGCAACCCTGAAGGAGTTTCTCGAACAATATCCTGAAAAAAATCTCAGGATCATCGGTCATAGCGATCGCACAGGTTCTCGGAGGATTAACGAACGTTTAGCATTGCAACGGGCGCAAGCGGTTCAAACTGCCCTGATCCAGTTAGGAATACAACCCACTCGTTTAGAGGCGATCGGGGATAGCAACCCGCCTCCAGACGTAGACTCGACTCAACCTCAATTATTAGGGCGGGTTGTTCTATTTGAACCCATCACACCATCAGCAACAAAATAATTAGCCTTATGTCAACTATTTCTAAGAAAATCTGCATGATTGGGGATTTCGGGGTCGGAAAAACCAGTTTAATTCGCCGCTTTGTGGACCGAGAATTTAGCGACCAATATCTCTCCACCGTGGGGGTGAAAATTTCTCGTAAACCCTTACAAGTGGAAAAAGAACCAGGGGCTGACCCGATTGGAATGCAGTTATTAATTTGGGATTTGGAAGGTCACACCAAATTCAAGGCGATCGCCCCCTCCTATCTCCAAGGGTCCGGAGGCGCTTTAATCGTCGCCGATGTCACCCGCATCGAAACCATCGAACGAGTCTGCGAACATATTCAGCTCTTTGCCTCGGTCAATCCCAAAGGGGCATTGATGGTCGCCTTAAATAAAGCTGACCTCGTAGAACCGGAAAAAATACCAAAACTCCAGGAATTATGTCAGAACATTGTATCCGGAGTCTCTCCGGGTTCTGAGCTAGTTTTAGGCATCTATTCCACCTCCGCCCGCACGGGAGAATTTGTGGACGAAATTTTCCATAAATTAGCCATTCAAACCCTCGTGAAAACTTAACTGATCTTAAATTAAATCAGGGGGGATTTTTAGGCCGTCGGTTCAGTCTTGACGATAGAAAAGTATTCCCGGGGTTGAGACTCTCAGGGGATGCTCATGAGTTGAGGGGTCCTAAACAACCCCGGTTGCCTTCCTTCCCCTATACCGACGCTCGCTTATCGTATGATAGAGAGCAGGAGGACCAAAAAGACCTATGACCACTGGCATGAATCCCCTATTAGAAAAACTTTTAGCCCCTCGCCGCTTAGAGTATCTCATTGTGAATCGGGATGGGATCATCTTAGACAAATCCCCTCAAGTGCATCGGTTTGCCGAGAGTCCCGAACAAGTCGAGGAGGGACGGGATGCCACTGAGGGATATCCCGAGTTAATTGGCATCGAACAGGTGTTGCTCGATATCCTGGAAGGGCGCTGTAATAGTTTTGAATTACAAGGCATCAATCGCTGTTCCGATCGCGAGGGGATGTTGTATCTGGATTTGTGGATCGTTGCCAACTCTAAGGATAACCAACCACCCGATCGCTTATTTATATTCTTTGGGGATGCCACGGAACGCATGGTCTTACGGCAAACCTTAGTCCAAAGAGAAAACGATGCTTATTTATTATTGAATAAACTGAATTCCGCGAAATCTGCCTTAGATAAAATTTTTCAAACCGCCCTTGACCCTATTATTGTTTGTACTGCCGAAGGATTAATCAAAAAAGCCAACAAAGCAACTGGGGAATTATTAAGTTACAGCGAATTAGAATTAATCGGGAAACCTTTAAAGGAACTCATCCCCAATATTCAACCCTTAGAAGCCGGGAATTCTGGACGGTCTGATGAGCAAGCAGAAGAAGCTTATTATCTGAGAAAAACCGAAGTAGAAGTCACCTGCCGAAGCAAAAAAGGTGAAGACATAGCGGTGGGATTTTCCCGAGGGGTCATCCGCAACGAAGACGAGGAAATCGAAGAAGTCGTGTATGTCGGACGGGACCTCACCGAACGGAAGCGGACCTCAGCGGCGATCGCCAAAATGAATGCCGCCTTAGCCCAGCGCGTGGAGGAACGAACCCGCACCTTACAGCACACCATCGTCCAACTAGAAAGCGAAATCGGCGATCGCCAAAGGGCCGAAGCCGCCTTGCAAAAAGAACGAGAATTTCTCAACGCCTTACTCAACAACCTGCAAGACAGCATCATCGCTTGTGACGCCGATGGCACCCTGAGCGTCTTGAACCGAGCCAGCCAAGAAGTCTACGGACTGCCGGAACAACCCTTATCTGTCACCCAATGGGGGGAATACTTTCAGTTTTACCATCCCGACGAGAGTACCCCCATGCCTATTGAACAGACCCCCCTGTATCGAGCATGGCAGGGAGAACGAGTCTGTGAACAGGAAATGGAAATCCTGCCAAAACAGGGTAAAAAACGCATTTTAGTCGCCAGTGGACAAGCCCTCGTCAATGTCCAGGGAGAAAACCTCGGGGCTGTAGTCGCCATCCAGGATATCACCGCCCGCAAACAAGCGGAAAAAGCCCTGCAAAACATCATCTCGGGGACCGCTGCCGTTACCGGAGAAGAATTCTTCCCCGTGTTGGTGCAACATCTGGCCACCGCCCTCGGAGTCCCTTATGTTTTGCTCTCCCAACTAGAGAGGACCCCAGAGAAAAAATTAAAAACCTTAGCCTTTTGGGGTGGCGATCGCCTCTTAGACAACTTCGAGTATGAACTGCCTCAAACCCCCTGTGAAATCGTCATCGAAGAAGCCCGACTCTGCCACTACCGCGATCGCCTCCAGGAACTCTTCCCCAACGCCCCAGCCCTTTCCCCCATCAATGCCGAGGGCTATCTCGGCGTTCCCCTCTTGGACTCCCAGAACCGGCCCATCGGCAACCTCTGCATTCTCCACGACCAACCCCTAGAAGTAGACCCCGAAGCTAACGCCATTCTCAGGGTCTTTGCCTCCCGCGCCGCCGCCGAACTGCAACGCAAATGGGCCGAGGACGCCCTCAAGAGCGCCAATGACGAATTAGAACGGCGAGTCCAAGAACGCACCCGAGAGCTATCAGAAACCCTGAACAGCCTGCAAGGGGAAATTGCCGAACGCCAGAAAACCGAAGCCGCCCTGCGCCGGAGTGAAGAACGGTGGCAGTTGGCCATCAAAGGCACCTCCGATGGCATCTGGGACTGGGACCTCAAGAGCGATCGGGTCTTCCTTTCCGCTCGCGGCCAAGAAATGCTGGGCTATGAATCCCAAGACCAATTTTATCCCTTTGCCGAATGGGAAAGTCGGATTCATCCCGATGACCTCGAAACCTGCCGCCAAGCCATGCAAGCCCACCTATCCAATACCGGGTCATCCTACTCCCAAGAACATCGGGTGCGGACCCAATCTGGGGACTATAAATGGATTTTGACAAGGGGTCAAGCCCAGTGGGACGAAGGGGGAAACCCCATCCGGATGACGGGTTCCCATACCGACATCACTGATCGCAAACAAGCGGATGAAGAACGCCGCAAATTTGTCGCCCTCGTTGAGAACAGCAAAGACTTTATCGGCATGGCCACCTTAGAAGGAAAAGCCATTTACGTCAACGAAGCCGGTCGCCTCCAGGTGGGACTTAATTCCCTAGAACAGGTCTATCAAACCGAAATGTCCCACTACTTGGCTCCAGAAACCTGGAGGCAATATCAAGAAGTAGCGATTCCCACGGTCATGGAAACCGGCTATTGGCAGGGGGAAACCAAACTGCGTCATTTTAAAACCGGCCAATGCTTTGATATGGAAACCAGTTTATTTCTAGTCAAACATCCGGAACGAGATCAGCCAATATGTTTCGCCACCATTCAACGGGATATTAGCGATCGCAAACGGGCCGAATCTGCCCTAATCGCCAGCGAAAACAAATATCGCTCCGTCATCGAAAATTTAAGCGAAGTGATTTTCCAACGGGATAAACGCGGTTACTTAACCTTCCTCAACCCCGCTTGGACCGACATCACCGGATTTACCGTCGCTGAAAGTCTGGGCCAACCTTTCCTCTCCTTTGTTCACCCGGACGATCGCCCCAGTTTTTTAAAAGCCTTTGAATCCCTCCTCAATAGCGACCAAGATTCGGTCCGTCACGAAGCCCGATTTCTCACCAAAGAGGGCAGTTATCGCTGGGTTGAAGTTCAGAAACGTTTAAATATTAACGATCGCAATGACTACATTGGCACTGCCGGTTCTCTCAACGATATTACCGATCGCAAGCGCATTGAACAAGTCCGCGAACAGGAACGCCAACAGTTACGACAAATTATTACCAATGCCCCGGTGGCAATGGCGATGTTTGATACTCAAATGCACTATCTGGCCTATAGCAACTGTTGGTTAAAAGATTACAGCCTGGAGGGACAATCGCTCCTAGGACAATCCTATTATGAGCAGTTACCAGCATCGGAAAACATCACCGCTATTCATCAGGCTGCACTCCAAGGAGAAGTCCTCTCCCGACCGGAAGAATGTTTTGAACTCAGCGATGGCACCCAACTCTATCTCCGTTGGGCTGTCCAACCTTGGTATCGCTCAGAACATCAAATCGGGGGCATCATCATCGTCACCCAAGTGATTAATGAATTAGTCCAAGCCCGAGAACAGGCCCTCCAAGCCTCCCGCATGAAATCGCAATTCCTCGCCAACATGAGTCATGAAATTAGAACTCCCATGAATGGCGTAATTGGCATGACCGATTTACTCCTCAAAACTCCCCTCTCTTCCCAACAGCAGGATTTTGTCAATACCCTAAAAACCAGCAGCCAAAATTTGCTGATTTTAATTAATGATATCCTTGACTTTTCTAAACTCGAAGCCGGGGAAATGCGCCTGGATCGCATTGAGTTTAAGTTAAGAGATTGTATTGAAGAAACCATTGACTTGCTGGCAACCCAGGCTCAAAGTAAGCGCCTGGAATTACTGTTCCTGGTGGACTCAGCAATTCCCCCGACCTTAATCGGAGACCCAACTCGGCTGCGTCAGGTGTTAATGAACTTGACTGGAAATGCCTTGAAATTTACTCAGAAGGGTGAAGTGGTGGTTCACGCTTCCTTACAAATTCAAACTCCCACCACGACTACCCTATATTTTGAAGTCCGGGATACGGGAATTGGCATTAATGCCCAGGACCAACATAAATTATTTCAATCCTTTTCTCAAGTGGATGCCTCAACGACGCGCGAATATGGCGGCACGGGTTTGGGATTGGCGATTTGTAAACAATTGGTGACATTAATGGGGGGTGAGATTGGGGTGGAAAGTGCCGTGGGGATCGGTTCGCGCTTCTGGTTTACGGCGACTTTTGAAACCGTCCCCGGTGGGGTGCAAGTGCTGCCGAAATTACCGCCATCTCCTCGGGATTTGCGCCTGTTTGTCATGGACCCCAATGCTACGAGTCGGCAGATGATTTGTGCCTATTTAGAGTCTTGGCATCTTCAGGGTGAGGCGGTGGCGAATTCATCGGAGGCGATCGCCGCTTTGCAAAATGCTTACGCCGAAGGCCACCCTTATTCTTTGGTGTTAATTGACCTCCAAAATGCTCAAGCCGATGGGGAAATGCTGGCTAAAAGTCTGATTTCTGAGCCTAGTTTCTCCAACCTCAAATGGGTCGTCATGGTGTCAATTCATCAACATGAATTGGTAAAACGCCTCCTGAAACAAGGGGCGGCGGGTTATTTACTCAAGCCGATTAAAGCCTCTCGTTTATTAGAACGGGTGACTCAAGCGCTTCAGGGTAAACCGTCGGGGGTTTCTCCTGGGTTATTCCTGCGGGAAGATGCCGATCGATCCAGTCCGGTGCTCGAACCTGTGAAGAATCTGAAAATTTTATTGGTGGAAGATACTCCCATTAACCAAAAAGTGATTTTAAACCAACTGAAGATACTGGGATATGCTGCCGACTGTGTGGAGAATGGACAGGAAGCACTAGACTGTCTGGCAGAGCAAGACTATGATATGGTCCTGATGGATTGTTTGATGCCGGTTTTGGATGGGTATAAAACAACCAAAGCGTTGCGCGATCGCGAAGGTTCCTCGCGTCATACCCCCATCATTGCCATGACTGCCAATGCCATGAAAGGCGATCGGGAAAAATGTTTAGAAGCCGGAATGGATGACTATATCAGTAAACCTGTGGATATCGACCAGTTAGCGGCCATGTTGCATCACTGGGGAGAAACTATTAGCGGCGTTCAAGAGACTATTTCCCCCCCCATCCAACCCCCAATAGTCCCTTGTCAATCCGCTATCTCTGATCCCCGGGATGAAGCGCCCATTGATCTCGATCGCCTCCATGAAATTTCTCGCGGGGATCAGGAGTTTGAGTTAGAACTCCTGGAAACTTTTATGGAAGATGCGCTGGTTTATTTTGAGGATATAAAGCGCTATATAGAGATTCAAGATTGGGTGGGCTTAAGCCGTCGTGCTCATCAGCTTAAGGGAGGTTCAGCCACCGTTGCTGTCCTCTCCATGCCCAATATTGCCCGTCAAATTGAATCTCAAGCCAATCAGGAGTGCGCCGATGGTCTAGAAGAGTTGGTGGCTGAATTAGAGATAATTTTCACCCGTCTTCACCGCTTTATCGCCACCCTCAAGGAAGAACCCTAGGGGATTGTTTTAGAGGTCTTTGACAAAGGATGAATGATGCAGTCGTTCGGTTAACAGGTCTTCAAAGGCGGCCACAGCTAGGGGGGGACTAAAGTAATAGCCTTGGATTAAATCACAGTTATTTTCTAGGAGAAAATCATATTGTTCTCGGGTTTCTACCCCTTCGGCAATTACTTTCAATTTAAGCTGTCGGGCGAGTTGGATGATGGCATTGATAATGGCGGCATTTTTGGAACTCGTGAGCAAGTCCCTGACAAAAGAACGGTCTATTTTGAGGGTATCGAAGGGAAATTGTTGCAAATAACTTAAGCTCGAATAGCCGGTGCCAAAATCATCGAGGGAAAGTTGTAGGGAGAAGTCTTTGAGGTCTCTGAGGATGCAGATGGCCAGTTCAGGATTTTGGACGAGGGCGCTCTCAGTGAGTTCAATTTCTACATGACAGGGATTGACTTGGCTTTCTCGGATAATATGAATGACGCGCTGGGTTAAACCGGGTTGATTAAATTGTAGTCCGGATAAGTTGACAGCAATGGTGAGTTGATGTCCGGCCTTTTGCCAGATTTGGGCTTGTTCGCAGGCCTTCTGCAAGACCCATTCATCCAGGCGGACAATCAGTCCTGTTTCTTCGGCTATGGGAATAAATTCGGCGGGAGAAATTAAGCCTCGGTCGGGATGAAGCCAGCGGATTAAGGCTTCTGCGGCGACAATTTTGCCGGTTTGTAAGTGAACTTGGGGTTGATAGTAAAGGATGAATTCATGGCGGTCTAATGCCTGCCGCAAGTGCATTTCTAGCATGAGGCGATCGTAAGATTTTTCTTCAAGGGCTGAGGTGTAAAGTTGATAGCAATTCCCGCCTTGTTCTTTGGCTTGGTGCATCGCCAAGTTAGCTCCTTTGAGCAAGCTATCAATTTCTGGACCATCATCAGGATAGACGGCGATGCCTATGCTACTGGTGAGAAATACTTCGTCGCTTAAGATGCTAAAAAAGTTGGAAAACAGGCCGAGGATGCGGCGCGCTGTTTCTTCGACTTCCTGTTTGTCAGTCAAAGGGGGCAGAATTAAGGCCAGTTGCTCGCTATTTAACCGGGCGACGGTCCCCTGGGGGCCCACATAGCGCAGGGTCCGCTCAGTTACCGCTTGGAGTAATAAGTCGCTGTAGTCAGTGCCGAGGGTATTGTTGAAGCGGTTGAGCTGGTCTAAACTCAGGATGGCAACGGGGATGAAGCCCGGTTGATCCGGGTTGGAGGGGAGGGTGCGATTGAAGCGATCGCGCAACATTAAGCGATTGGGGAGATTGGTTAAGCTGTCGTAATAAACGAGGGCGTTGAGTTGGGCGATCGCCTCTTCGAGGGCTTGATCCTGTGTCTGCTTCAGACGTTCCCGTTTGGCGAGTTGGGTGGAGATCGCCACCATCAGTTCGGTGCGAGTAAAGGGTTTCGTCAGATAATCACTGGCACCGAGTTCCATCCCCCGACGCATGGAAGACCGGTCCTCCTGGGCGGTTAAACAGATAAACGGGATCATCGCCGTGGTGGGGTCCTGTTGCAGGATTGTCAGCACTTCATAACCATCCAGCCCAGGCATCATAATATCGCACAAAATTAAATCCGGCTGTTCAGTTTTCGCCAATTTTACCCCGGTGCTGCCATTTTCTGCTCCTATGGCTTCAAAACCTTCCGAACTCAGGATTTTGATGACGGTTTTGCGAAACGAATTTTCATCTTCGACAATCAGTATTTTCTTTTTCATGCACTCAACAACCCGATCTGACAGTTTTCTTGACCCATTAACTTCTCAGTTGAACCGCACCCTCAATGGCAGCAATACTGTATTGTCACCATTTTCTCCGATTCGATTTATCTCTTTTACCAGACCAGGCTCCGTGGAGGACTCCACCGGCGTCAGCTTGACAAATTTTAAGCGCTCCGTGACTTGATTCTACAAGTTGACCCGATCGCTCGTTGGAAGTTTCAAGATTCCTACCTAGGATTGAACGAGCCTGAACGTCTTCCTGCCTATTCTTAGGGCCCTGAACCTTTGAGGATAAAAACAAATATTATTTTATTTTACCATACCTGATCCCTAAGTCTAGGGGAGGGTCAATCCGAAACGGGGTTAAATATCAATAAGCAAATGATCACCCTTAAAACTTTTTGATGAAAACCTCAAAAGCAAGGGATAAAATACAGAAGCAATGGGCCGGGGACGGTGGCGGTGTCAGGCCGTGAAATCGCACCCTTTTATATTAGACATCTTGCAAAATTCTAAAAAGCCCCCCTTCTTAAGGGGGGAAAGGGGGATCAATCCGTTTTTTTGCAAGATGTCTATTTTAATAAACCGTTAGAATCCCGGAGGCTTCGTGGGCATCCTAAATAAATAGCCCACACTGTTTCCCTAGTGAACCTGAAACGCCAAATGAATCCGATTCTCAATAAACTACTCACTCCTCGCCACATGGAGTACCTAGGCGTCGATCGCGACTGGTACATAATTGAGGCATCTGCTGGCGCAATGGAATTTGCATCCGGGGGCGCTAGAGTCGCGGTGGGAGAGGATGTCCGGTGCGGATTTCCCGAACTCATCGGACTCGAAGAGGTCTTCGGGGCGATTATTCAAGGAGAACGGGAAGGGTTTGAAATCAAAGGGATTGCCCGGATTATAGAATCGGACAACCCGCTTTATTTCGACCTGTACTTGATAGCGGACCCGACCCAATCTGAAACCGAGCAACGGCGAGGGCTAATTATTTTAGAAAATACCACGGAAACGATGGTATTAAAACAAGAATTGGTGCAACGCATCAATGAAGCCAACCTGCTCCTTTCTACCCTAGAGGCAGCCAAATCCTACACTGATAAAATTATCACCTCAATGGCGGATGCCTTGTTGGTGACCGATCGCCGGGGTCGGATTCAAAATGTCAATCCTGCTGCGGTTAATTTATTTGGATATTCCGAGGATTCTGAACTGATTGGTCAGCCGATTTCCCTGTTGATTGAAAGCGAAGAAATTCTCCCCCCGAACCGAGACAAGCATTCCCCCAATGAACTCGCCCTGTTCACAACCGCTGAAGGCATTTGTCGAACCAAAACAGGAGCACGCATCATTGTTTCTTTCTCCATTGCAGCCATTGGCACTGAACTTGATGATTATGGGGATTTAGTTTATATTGGCCGAGACATTACCGAGGGTCAACGGGCCACAGCGGAACTCGATCGCGCCCGTCGAGAAGCGGAACAGGCTTCTACCGCCAAAAGTTACTTTTTAGCGAATATGAGTCATGAAATTCGCACCCCGATGAATGCAGTATTGGGGATGACTGGGTTATTATTAGAAACGCCTTTAACGGCTGAACAACGGGACTTTATCGACACAATTCGTATCAGTGGAGATGCCCTCTTAACCTTGATTGATGAAATTTTAGACCTTTCCAAACTCGAAGCGGGAGAAATGCACTTAGAACAAGTAGATTTCAACCTAGCAACGACCGTGGAAGAGGTCATCGATTTATTGGCCCCCCAAGCCCATTTAAAATCCGTAGAAGTTGCCTCATTTATCGAAGAACAGCTCCCCCTCTGGTTACGGGGCGATAGCTCGCGATTGCGGCAAATTCTCACAAATCTGATTGGAAATGCCATTAAGTTTACCGAGGAGGGATATGTAGTCCTGCAAGTCGAACGGGTGACAGAAACTCCCTATTCAACGACCCTGTTGTTCTCTGTGATTGATACGGGGATTGGGATTGCGCCCCTAAATCAGGGTAAGCTCTTTCAACCCTTTTCCCAAGTGGATTCATCGACGACTCGGGAATATGGAGGAACCGGGTTGGGACTGGCAATTTGCCAACAGTTAGTGACCCTGATGGGGGGAGAGATTGGCGTAGAAAGTCGGGAATCAGAAGGGTCACATTTTTGGTTTAGAGTTTCGTTTGAAAAGCCAGAGATTCCCATTGATAAGCTATCAGCCCCCCCGGAGATAGCGGGCCTCTCTCTGTTAGTGGTAGCCAACAGTGAAGTGGTGCGAATGGTGATTGGCGATCGCGTCACCCGTTGGGGAATCCAAGTGGAGGAAACCGAGGGGGAGACGGCGTTCAATTTCTTGCAAACTCAATGGGAGGAAGGCATCGAGTATGACCTCATGGTAATTGATTTAGAAATGCCGGACATCACGGGAATTGCTTTAGCCGAACAAATTAAACGGGATTCCCGATTTGCCAGTATTCCTTTGATTGCGATCGCCGCGACCCATCAGCGCAATCTCGTCAAAACCGCCTTAAACAGTGGCTTTTGCGAATGCCAGATCAAACCCATTAAACCCGCCCGGTTTTTAAAAGTCATTTGTCGCGCCGCCGGTCTAGCTGTAGCAACAGAGCCGGACCGGGTTTTTTATCCCAAAGATAAAATTAACATCGGAAAAACCTCAATGAAAATTCTTTTGGCGGAAGATAATCCCGTCAATCAAAAAGTAGCCATTAAACAACTGGAGCTATTAGGATATCAAGCGGATATTGCCAATCAGGGAGAAGAAGCGCTGCAATTGTGGCAGACTCATGCTTATCACATCATTTTGATGGATTGCCAAATGCCGGTCCTCGACGGATATCAAGTCACCGCCGAGATCCGCCGCCTAGAACAGGGAACCGGGGAGTCTCCAGTCCATAACCCCAGGCATACCGTGATTATCGCCATGACGGCTCATGCCATGAAGGAGGACCGGGCAAAATGTTTAGCCGCAGGAATGGATGATTATATTAGTAAGCCAGTCTGTCCGGAACAACTTCAGGCTATACTATCAAAATGGGTGAATCAATTGAGCGGAGCAAGAGTTAGCTTTCAACCCGTTGAAGCGGGCGATCGCTCCTCCGGAGACCAGATCCTGGATCTGGAGCGTCTTGAACGAATTTCTCAAGGAGATTCGGTTTTTCGGAAAGAGCTGCTAGAAACATTTATTGAAGAACTACAAACCCATATAGCATCACTCCAAGGCGTTTCCTTAGAAGACTTTGCCACCCTCAAACAAGAAGCGCATTATATTAAGGGTGCCAGTGGGAATGTCGGAGCTCAGCAAATTTGTAGCATTGCCGCCCAATTGGAACGAGACGCCAAGCAAGGTAAAGCAGATAATCTATCTGATTTATTCGCTCAATTAACCGAAGCCTATGAAGCATTCATTATTTTTGTAGAGCGAGCCTGGGAGAGTCAACGACCCACCACTAAATCTTAGATTATAGTGGGGGCTTGAAAAAGTCCATAGTTGACCCGTCTAAGTCTTAACTGACTACGTTATCTAGGTCATAGCACCCAAGAATGCTTCAACAGTTTTTGGCTCTGCTGTCAGTCATTAAACGT
>JAABSJ010000116.1 GCA_011390515.1 Oscillatoria sp. | reverse complement strand
ATTCAGCATTTAGAATTGACTTACTTCAGCCAATCAGAGAGGTCTCGCCCAATCAGATCCTGGAGTTGGAGGATATCTTCTTTGTAGATCTCTGTCAATTTTTGGCGAACTTCTGGCGGTTTGGGGGGTTTCCCCATGTTCTTTTTAATCAGTTTTTGACCCAGAGGTTTGCGAACGTTCTCCGGCAATGCAGTTTTGAGGAGTTCTTTGATGGGATTGGGCTGAGTGAGCAGTTTATGCCATAACTTGTTTTTGGGGACAGCAGAAACTAAATATTTTCTGGAAACATCTGGAACAAAGGTTTCATCCACTCCCAAAAACTGGAACGCCTCTTTAACTAAATCTAGGGGCCGATTTTGGAGGTCTTCATAAAGGTATATCTTAATCTGGCTGCGATCAAATCGGTCGTAGTATCGTTTGAGTTGCTTGTAGTAAAAGCCGGTTCTGATCTCGTGATTAAATCCCCACCATTCATCATCAATATTATAATCCTCTTTTTCGAGGATTTTAGAAAAATCGGCTTGGGGATCAAGTCCAAATTGTGCTCGATGCACCATCGAAGAGTAAGCCCGATCCGCAGGTTGGCGTAAAATGGCAATCAGCTTAACCTCGGGGATATAGTGATGGATGCGTTCTGGCGATCTCGAAAAGTACATATACCCAGGGGATGCCTCCCCGATCGCTATTTCGTCAGTAACCCCCTCAAAAAGAGCTTGATACTCCCCAAGGGTTGAGATTGCCACTCCCACTCGTTCTTGATACCAGTCCCGCGACTCTGGGGGGCGATCTCCCAAACCTCCAGCCAATGGTCCATTCTCATAGTTCAGCTTCATCCCCTCAAAAGCAAAAAAAGCAGGTTCTTTCATTGAACTCAAATAGATTTGCGGATGCTCTTTGAGGTATTGATAAACAGAAGTGGTTCCCGCTTTGGGCGCACCGATAATCAGAAAGTTGGGCATTGTCATCTCGTTACTCCTTCCTTCGCCTCACCGCATCAGTTTCCATCTGGCTTGTTGATTTCCCTGGACCGAACCCAGGCTAGAGTCTGGGGTAAAGTTACAAATCTGAGATTTTAGGATATCCCGTATTGTATATCTGCGATAATTATCAGAACACTTGGGTAATTTCCCAGCCGTGCCAGCCTCCATTTAGGGTTTTGGCTAAGACTGGCACTGGTAAGGCTCCCCTTAGTCCATCGCGATCTGGCCAATTTTTATAGCTAATTGTAGGGGAACCCAAAAGAAAAATCAAATTTTTGCCTGTCACTTCGGGAAGTCGTGAGCGTTCTGGAGTGTCATTGTAAATTTTTGTTAAAGTTTGCCCCTCAATAGGACCTTTTGAATTTAAACCTCTCTGAGTTTGAGTTAAGATAGGCTAAAAATTTTCCCGGGTAAGCCCTCTGACCCTGGAAGAAGCCACCCCCTTGTTTAAAGGACCTATATAGGTACTTTGCCGCCGAATCCTATTTTAATCCCAGGACAAATAAAAATGCAAACTTACCAGCCGAAAAGAAGTTGGGATCCAATTGTAACGTATTGGAACGGTGTCTATTTTCTATATTGTTTAGAAACCTACCAAGAAGGGCCACCATTTTGGTTGAAAAAGAATCATCTTCATCTTTATAAATCCACCAATTTAAAATCCTGGATTGATTGTGGACCCGTGCTTTTCCCCAAAGACGATCAAGAAATTTTGTGCGCGGGCAGTATAATGGTAAAAGAACCTTATTTATTTTATTTCTACTCTGCGGCTACTTTGATTAAGATAAATGAAAATACTCCTAGAGAAAAATGTTTAGCGGATCAGGAATTAAGACTAGCCCGGTCAACCGATGGAATTCATTTTGAAAATTGTGATAATTTTCAACTTCGTCCGGATCCGCTCCTTTACCCATCAGGTAGACAACATCCGGTCGAAAACCGCAGCCTATATGCTTGGAGAGATCCCTATATTTTTCATTGCCAATCCACCCAAAACTATTATATTTATATCGTGACCGGTGGTGGATTATGGAAAAATTCTCCCCGGATTGCAGTGGCTAGATCTCAGAACATAGAAGGCCCATATGAATTACTAGAACCCGCGCTCAAAATTGCCAATATACAAGGCTTTAGTTCTTCATTTTGTGGGGAATTA
Organism: Oscillatoria sp.; assembly: GCA_011390515.1. Lineage (GTDB taxonomy): Bacteria > Cyanobacteriota > Cyanobacteriia > Cyanobacteriales > Laspinemataceae > Laspinema. Next base: position 15,463 of record JAABSJ010000116.1, on the reverse strand, counting down.
GAAAAGATAGATATTAAATACTTGAATGGCATATACTATCTTTTCGGCTCCTGCTGGGAGCGTGGACTCACTGAAGAATTTAAGAGTTTTTTAAAAAGTAAAAATCTTCCGTTCAGCAACTACAATACTTATGTGTTTCGTTCTAATCATCCTGAGGGTCCCTTTGAACTCTTGACGGAAAACCCAATCATCAAATATCGCTATAGTTGGATTTATCCTGGGATTTATGGAAAATACTTTTACGAAGATTCAGATGGATCCATACTCGTCTGTGGATGGCGACCTCCCCTGTTCCGACTGTGGGTGGGAAAATCCCTAAAGCTGACCTTTAATAAACGCCAAGAATTATTCATGTTAAATTATCCTGTTAAACTGTGTTTTCATATCTTGATAAATCATGGATTGACCACCAAAGCAGGAAAAGTTTTGTATCGGTTAAATCGAGCCTTAAAGATTCATGGATGGACTAAGATGATCCCGCTTTTGATTGATTCTAATAAATCAATCAAAAGCTAGAATGCTTTAACTATTTTACCTTGGTCATATCCGAGTTAGGCAGCCCGCTTACTTCTGATATTTAGACGTCAATAATCGGTTGTAAAAAACGCCAGCAAGATATAAATATTGCTAGGATAAAATCCGCAATACTCACCAGATATTCCGCAATCTTTACACAGCAATAATGATTCAAAGTTAATTGCTGAGGTTAACTACGAGAGATCGATGTCGTGGATTTTCCTTGGATGTAAGGATAGAAATCATAGGGACTTAACTCTGCTTCCTATCTCCTCGATCCGGTGAAGAGAGGAATGGCTGAACACTCGAATCTGAAATTTAGATCGATCGAACCCTTGGTTATGGGTGAGTGATGAGGAGATGAAAAAATCTAGGCAGGGGAGAATATCCAGCAAAGAGGGGGTGGGAGGCCGGGAGCCGACCTTGAATGAATTAGGCTTAAAAAAGCTGGTCATGATGCCTCTTCCTGCGTTAACTTTAAAGAGAGATAAAATTTTGCACGCGGGGGATCTATGTTCAAAGCAGGTGAGGCCAAAAAAAAACTCGCCAACAGCTTTACGAGCTTAACCTTGTTGAGTGTGATAGCTATTGCGGGTTCTGCCACGGCTCAGGTACAGGGGCCTGTAGAGTCTGTTCCGCCATCCGTACCACTCAATTTCACTCCCACAGTAGGAGATGACTACAGATTAGGGCCTGGCGATCGCATCCGACTTAATAATCTTGAAGGACCCGAATTCAGTGGCGATCATCAGATAGCCCCCGATGGCACAATATCTCTCCCTCTCATTGGTTCTGTGAATATCCAGGGCCTGACCCTACAACAAGCTACAGATTTGATTATTGCTAGGTACAGTCGCTTCTACAAATATCCTCAAGTCAGCATCTACATCCAAGCGATTGGGCCTTTAGAAATTGTGACGGCTGGGGAACTTAGGTTTCCAGGCCGCTATGTACTCTCCCGTGAGGACCAAACCCGACATCGAGGAATTCAACTACCCACCCTATTGGATGCGATCCTCCAGAGTGGAGGAATTACCCTCACAGGTAACCCGAGACAAGTTCAAGTCCGGCGTAGGCAACCGACAGGAGCAGAACAAGTTATCACGGTCGATCTGTGGAACTTTTTGCGGACGGGCGATCGCAGTGAAAACGTGACGTTACAGGATGGAGATACGATATTTGTTCCCACAGAAACCGCCGTCAATTTGGCAGAAAAAAGAGAATTAGCAATTGCCACCTTCGCAACGGATATCAACACACCTCGAACGATCGCGATCGTAGGGGAGGTCACCCGTCCTGGGTCCTATGTAATTCAGGGAGGAGACACCCAGTTAGACAGAAGATCCGACGGTTTACCCACGGTAATTAAAGCGATTCAACTAGCTGGTGGTATTACCTTATCCGCAGATATTCAGCAGGTGCAAATCCGGCGAATCTCCAAAACTGGAAGTGAAATCACCTTTGAAGTAAACTTGTGGCAATTCTTTCAAGACGGAGACCTTACCCAAGACACCATTGTTCAAGAAGGAGATATCATTTCGATTCCGACTGCAACCACCGCAAATCTAACGCAAATGCGTCAATTAAGTCAGACGAGCATAGCCACAGACTTAAGTCAGCCGCGTACCGTGAATGTGGTGGGTGATGTCATGCGTCCTGGCCCCTATGTCCTCAAAACTAGGGACCCCTTATTGCAAAGTGTCGATGGACTTCCGACCGTAACCCGAGCGATTCAGTTAGCTGGTGGAATTAAGCCGACAGCAAACCTTCGCCTTGTACAAATTCGCAGACTGACAAGAGCCGGAGCCGAACAAATTATTAATGTAGACCTGTGGCAACTTTTGCAGAGCGGGGACCTAACTCATGATCCGATTCTGGCTCAGGGAGATACGTTGGTGATTCCTACCATGACAGATGTCAACCCAGCCGAAGCAAGAGAAGTCGCCAACGCTAGTTTCTCTCCTGGCACAATGACCGTTTATGTCGTGGGTGAAGGGGTCGGTAGCCGTAATTTACCCCCTAGGCCAGAGTTACAACTTCCAACCAATACCCCAATCAGCCAAGCTGTTTTGGCCTCGGGGGCATTTGACAAAGGTCGAGCCAGTAATTCTGTCCAACTGATTCGCCTCAACTCCAATGGCACCGTGAGTCAACACAACCTAGAAATTGATTTTACTGCTGGAATCAACGAACAGACCAATCCCTTGCTCCGAGACAAAGACATTATTGTAATCCGACAAACTGGGGGAAGCCGGGTAACAGATACCCTGCAAAGCATCGGAGAATCAGCATTGCTGATCCCTCGGATAGAGACTTTGTTAAGAATATTAAGCTTTTTGGGATTCATTGACAATCAGTCTTTTGACTAATAAATTGAGAGCGATTAGAGAGGAGCCGTAACTAACGTAGAGGAATCAAAATGAATCGAGAAAATTATTCATCCATGCGCTCTAGTAATCCAAATCAACAAATACCTAAATCGTTCCCTCGGAATTATGGAATGCCGCCAGGAGCGGAGCGAAGTGATGAAGAAAAAGTCTTACGAGAAATAAGTAAGATTTTGGCAGCAGCTAAACGAAGAGCGTTTGTTATTGTCGGAGTTGCTATTTTAGTGACCGCTGCCATGTATTATCAAAAAGACCAAAAGCCTGCTAGCTACAAAGGAGGTTTTCAGCTTTTGGTTGAACCCGTTTCTAGCGCAGAAAATCGGTTGCAATCCATCCTTAGTCAAACGGAAGGAAGCCAGAGAGAAACGATTAACACTAGAGATTTTAGTTTGGACTATGGAACGCAAATTAGGGTGTTAAAAAGCCCAAAAGTAATGTTCCCGATCACTCAAAAAATCCAAGAACGTTATCCAAAATTTACCCCAGATAAAATCAAAATAGATAGACCTTTTGATGAATCAGAAGGGACTCGGATCCTAGATGTCAGTTACACGGCGAGTAGCGCTGAAGAAGTAGAGTTTGTATTAAATGTTGTTGCTGAAGCTTATCTCAACTATAGCCTTGAAGATAGACAGACTAATCTGAGTCAAGGAATCATGTTTATTGAGAATCAAATTCCTCAGATGAGGGAAAGAGTAGATATGATTCAGGAACAAATTAAAAACTTGCGTGAGCAGTTTGACTTAATGATTCCTGAGTTTCACAGCAACAAGCTAGTGGACCAGTTACGCGCAGTAGAGATGAGAAGAATAGAGGTTCAAATGAACCTATCTGATAACCGATCTCTATATCAAACTACCCGGACCCTATTTGAGGCTGGAGAGTATGCTGCAGTCTTAGGAGAAGGTGCTGGAACCTATGGCCCATTAATTGCACAAATTCATAAATTAGATAGTGAAGTGACAGCAGCCGCTTCCCGAATGCAAGAAGAACACCCCACTCTCAGGTCTCTTCGGGAACAGAAACAAAATTTAGAGGCTCCTGTGCGTCGAGAAGCTGAAAGTATCTTAACCAAGATTGGGGGTAGACTTCAAGGACTAGAAGAAAATGAAGCTATTTTATTACAAACTGAACGTCGATTGCGACAACAGCTTGCATTTTTACCCGCAGTTGCAAGCAATTATGATCGCTTACAGCGAGAATTGCAAATAGCCAATGAAACCCTCAACAAAAATTTAACGAAACTCGATGGATTACGATTAGATGCAGCTCAACAAAAAGTGCCGTGGGATTTGATAGCTCCCCCCACGAGTATGAGACTCCCAACAACAAATCGGAAAGCCCTAGTTTTAACAGCCGTGCTAGGCTTTATCTTAGGAATGGGAGCCGCTTTTGTCTTAGAAATACTAAACAACGTCTTTCACACTGCTGATGATATTGAAGAAGACACAAGATTACCCCTGCTAGGAGTGATTCCTTTCTCTCATAAACTCAAGAAACTGAAACATTCAACGGCTGGCAAACCCAAGAAACTCTTGCCTGTAGCATCTGGAAGCCTAGGTAGTCAAACCACTGTAGGGAATTTAGGATTAGCCACATTCAGCCACATTCAGCCCGACGAAGGTTCTCCTGTGGTGGAAGCTTTCCGCTCTCTCTATACTAATCTGCGCTTACTCAGTGCTGACACTCCCCTGCATTCTATGGTCATTAGTGCCGCGACTCCCGGAGAAGGAAAATCTACAGTGGCTGTCCATTTAGCGCAGACTGCGGCGGCGATCGGTCAGCGAGTCTTGTTAGTTGATGCGGATATGCGTTCTCCTAAGATTCATCTCAAAGTGAATTTACCCAATCTTCGGGGATTGAGCGATACCATTTCTACAGACATGAGTTTGAATGACGCCATTCAACGCTCACCTTTAGATGACAACCTGTTTGTGTTAACCTCTGGACCACTCACCTCTGATCCCATCAAGCTGCTCTCTTCTAAAAAAATGTACTCTTTAATGGAGCAATTCCAAGACTTTTTCGATTTAGTAATCTATGATACCCCTCCTATGGTCGGTCTAGCTGACAGCAGTCTTCTAGGGGCACAAACCGATGGGTTAGTGATGGTAGTCAAAGTTGACAAGACAGACCGAACTATGGTCATGAAAGCATTAGATGGGCTGAAAATTTCTGGGACTTCTGTCTTGGGGGTTGTTGCCAACTGCAATAAGAAATAAGCCCTTGTATGCCCAATAATCCGGTATTCTGGGGTCTAGTAAACCCCAAACCTATCAAAGGAGGCCGATCACAGGCTCAAAGATCCCCTTTTTGGTGCTAAAGAGTAAATCGGTCTTTGAGAACCCGATTTGGATTACACATTTTTTTGCTCAAGGGTCAAAGGCTCCTGAACACAGCGGCCCTGGCATCACTCTTGAGAAAATCATCGGTTGTCTCAGATCTAATGTCCATGCACAGCCGAAGACAAAAAGGAAAAAAAGACTTTCCCTGGGAGAGCTAATTTTAAATTTAGGGGCATCTTCTTTACTGCGATCGAGGTAATGCGTCAGTCCCAGAAAAAATGATGCCACCTCAGAATGAGGTGGCATCCATTCATGTTCAATTTTCCTGATGGCACATTACCCTACATAACGGTCAGTACAGTCTTAGGACCTACAGAGGAGATTGAAGAGTCAAAGTCCTCAGAAAATTTAAGTCAACTGATTAGGAAGCGTTGTCTTCGGTTTTGCGACGACGGGAAGATAAGGCCATGCATCCTGCAAACAGTCCTAAACCTAGTAAGGTAGCTGGTTCAGGGACAGCCACTTCGTCAACAACGGTCGCGGTGAACAAAAAGTCATTGAAGTCTCTATGGAAATTTTGGGGACTATCCGGCGTGGGGTTCCGAATTCCATTATCCTCGAATGCGATTAGACCTGTCATGCCCCGGGATAGGGTCGCGTTAGTTCCGGATGCTAGGGCCAACGCACTTTGAGTGGAATCGGTTAGCGGGCTATTTTCAACAGTTCTGATATATTTGTAAGACTCATCATTCAGAACTGAGAGGTCGCTGAAAAACTTGGCTTGCTGTCCAAATTCGACCCAAGATGTATCTCGATTCAACGAAGTCGTTGAGAAGACGGTGGGACTTTTAACGTCGTTGGCTGAACCCAAGAAAAATGAGTATTGGTTATCCTTTAAAAAAGTAAACCTGGTGTTAATCGACTGGATATCTGGGATGAAGGTGGCATTATCCAGGACCCCTTTATTTGCGTGCGTTGCATTGCCGCCTACGCTAGAACCTCGTAGTTCTTTAAATATGTCAAAATATTCGCCAGTGGTGACATTAAAGATCCCGACTTTTGACTGGAACGCACCGTAACTGCCCAACCACCCAAATTCAAGGGTACTGCCGTTGCCTTGGATATAGTTGTTTGTGGTCAAGGTAATGGCACTGGCAGGTGCTGCATAAGCCATACCAATGCCCACTAGGGTCGCCGTCGCTGCTACAGATAAAATTTGTTGTTGTATGTTCATTTTTCCCCTCGGTTGCCTATTGCAACAATTTAAGAAACTCAACTGCCTTTCAAGCAAGGTGGTATTCTCTGTCAGTAGATCTAACTAGACTGGGTCCACATATTTGCCCATGAGGACCTAGCCAATTCTTTTGTCTACTCTTCTATTAATGCACTAAACTCAGAAGATTTCCATGATCGAGATCACACCTTTAAGCAATCTTTAAATTTGTAATCCTACAACTATTGAATTCTCAATCGATCGCAGTCCTTAAATTAGAGAAGGAGATCTGCTGCAGGTTCGTGAGAGTGACCCATCTTGTCAACTTCTCCAATCGATAGTCTCATTGAGGTTGACAGCAAAATGTTTGGGTATGCCCCCAAGACAGGAACTCATGTCTGGGGGACATGAGCCGCGCCAAGAATGAGATGGGGTGATGTCTGGCTGGGGATTAACTTTGAGTTTTACCCATCCCACCCTCTCGAATCCGTTCTGCTAGTTTTTGGGCAGTCTGTCTTCAAGATTCGATATCATCAAGAGTCTCCAGACGCTCTTAAATCCGTTGGTTCTGATGCACTTGAGGCTCTGACTCACAGCGGGTAAAGGCTTTGAGTTGCTATGAATCAGAAATCTGCTCTAAGGGCTGAGTAATTATGACGGTGCGTTGTTTAAGGACTGGTGGTGTATTGTGGGTTTAGTCATTGTATTTACGGCAAACATCAGACCTTCAAGGGCCATTGATTGGCTCAAGGCAGGTCATGCAGAGATTTTATGGGTTGGGAAGTTCTATGATGGAGGCACTCAGCCAGAGAATGAACCCAGGAGAGTGGATTGATGGAATGTCATGCCTCCCTTTAAATCTGTATTCTGTGAACTGATTTTATCCGTGAAATTACGGTTTACCAGTAAAATCTCCTCGATTTTTTTCTTTATAAAAAGAAATTTGTTTGTGGTTGAGCAATCTATCTTGAGTTGATTTCAATCCCCTGGGAATCGATATATAGGCAGGTCTAAATCATGATGAGAAGAGAATTTATCGGGAGGAGGAGCTTGCTGTCTAGGGCATCGGTACAGTCGTGGGAAGACAAACCCGGTGGATTAACCACCAGACGGTTCATGGCTTGTTCGGACAGCAGAACCGAGGGACCCGTCCACGCTTTAAACCCCTAGTCTAATTCGTCTGAGGCTGGCTCTATGGGGATTTTTCGGAGATTAGACTTTGGATGAGGTGGTTGAGGTGAAGCTCCCAGTCAGACATCAATACTGTTGAGTTTGCTTCTTAGGGACAGGGCGAGGATGGGTTTCCCTAAGTAGAAAATTCACAGAGCTTGCTTTAAGGGAAGTCAAAAGGGATGATTGACGGATTGACGGATCAGTAGTGAAGTTCTGGCTATTTTTCTGAAGGGGCGGGGGGTGCTACCGAGGAATAGCATCAAACCGATCGCGAAGTATGCTTGACGATCGCCCCTAGTAACGAGAGATAACGAGGGACTCAGCACACTTCGCTTTCCTTGACTTTTATCTGTTTTGAGAGCTATTCAGTTACCGTTTCACTCTTTGGCGATCGCCGTTCCTCCGCTGTTGCCATCACCTCATCCATTTTCTCCAGAATCTCCCCTGGATAATTCTCTAACACCTTCGTCGTTAGAGAAATCCGTCCTTTCCACTCATCCAACTCCGCAATCACCACCTTAATCGGTTGTCCCACTTGAAACAGAGTCTGGAGAGACGCCACATACTTTTGACTGATCTGATTAATATGGAGCAACCCCGTCACTCCATTCAGGTCTACAAACACCCCAAATGGCTTGAGTCCCACCACTTCACCTTCAACCAGTTGACCCACGACCAGTTGACTCATGCGCTTGGCGCGAGCTTGTAGGCGCTGAGAGAGCACCAACTTATTCCGATCGCGATCAGCCTCCAAAATCGTAGCACTCAGATTCTGCCCAATAAGCTGCTCCAAATTCCCCCGCTCGCTGAGGTGCGATCGCGGAATAAAACCGCGCAACCCTTCCACATTAACCGTCACCCCACCCTTATTCACACCAATCACCCGGACTGGCACCGATTCATTATTCTCCTGCACCTGAGCTAAATGCTCCCAGACTTTCCGCAATTCCATCTGGCGAATCGACACCTTGACTTGACCTTCGTCATTCGCTTCGCTGACGATCAAAAAGTCCCGTTCCTCGTTGAGGGGTACCACTTCCGCCAGATTGCTGACCGGCTTTACAGACGCTTCTGCTAGGGGGAGAAAAGCCGCTGCTTTACCCCCAATATCAATATAAGCCCCTTCCGAAACATATTCAAACGCTTGACCTCGGACCTTCTGACCTTTACGAAAGTCATAATCTTGTTGTTCGAGGGCTTTCGCAAAATCCTCAGCAGAAAAAGACGGTTGGGCCTTTTGAGAACGGGATGAGTTAGAATTCATCGTGATTAAAACAAAAAACAAAATTAAGATGAAGTTGAAATCGCTGGCACCGCATCGCCGATCGCCGTGCCAACTCGATCGATTGAATCGGCGTATTCCTAGAAAAACTGGGCCTTGGGTTGCACCCCTCAAAATTGGCATTAAAGCGATCGCCTCCCAACGGATTATCCGATCCCTTTAACACCCGATCACTCAGAGCACACCCTAATTTTCCTCCCTTGGCTCAATTCTGACGAACAATCTTCCACTTTAGCAACTCCAGAAAGGCCGCCACCAAAAATTCCCCGCCCCCCCTACCCATTGGTCCCTCCTGACAAAACACTGGCAGAACCCTTCCGGGATAGATCTAGCCCTTCTGCCCCAAACGGACCCTCTCGGTCCCTGATGGTCAGACCTCTGCAACCGGCGATGGAAAACCACATTAACCATAGGGTACAAAATTAGCCGGACTCAGGGTATTGGCGCTAACCCCCATCAACACAGCTAACACTTCCCCAGTTCCGATCACTCGCAGCAATGAATCGGCACCAGAAGCTTCAACGGAAACTCCCTCAAATGATAAGGGAGCCGCTAACGCAATAAAATCCTCCCCTGGATTAAAATCCGTAACCATATCGGTGCCATCTCCCGGTGCATAGACAAACGTATCCCGACCGGGCCCCCCTGCCAAGGTATCGCCACCCAAACCCCCAATGAGAATGTCATCCCCACCTCCGCCATTGATCCCATTGGCGGCAGTGTTCCCCAAAATCAGATCATTAACGGGACTTCCCTGGAGGTTTTCAATACTTGTCCCATAGCCAATATAAGTCCCATAGCTGCTGGCACTGTAAGGGAACTGGGTCGGATCATTAATCGCCAAGTAAGTGGATGCATTCAATGCACTCTGGTTGGTACTGACCCCCCCTTCATTCATATCAAAAAAGTAGCTCCCGATCGCCGGTAACGCCGAAAAATCTAACGTATCAATTCCCCCGGCATCCCAAATCGTTTGCTTGACGCCAATAAAATTATTGCCATCAAATTGATATAAATTATTCCCGCTATTCGCGTCACTAAATCCATACAGGAACTGGAGCGCCCGAACATCATAAGGCATGGGCGTACTGACTCCCACCCCGGCAGTATTGAAGCTCATTGCTGTGTTGCTATTGTTATCCTGGACAAAGGATAAGCGTGGACCCTGGGCCGGGAAGGTGGGCCGTTCGGCAAAACCAAACCCGGCATAATTATTAGGCTGCCTCAACCCTAGAGCATGACCAATTTCATGAACCAATCGTTGATAGCCAAAATTACCCGGACTCTGAGAAAACGAGAACTGCGGATCGATTTCATAATTCCGACTGAGTACGATATCTCCCCCGGTTTCCAGTCCCGGTGCATAGCTATAGGCGTAAACCGGATCGTTGGCAAATAAGATCCGGATCTGACCGTTATTCGAGGGGCGATCGGGAACCTCTACCAAGCTAAAAGGCAGGACTTGATCATACTCCTGCATAATTTGACGAACATTATTTTTAATCGCTTCGTTGACTTCCCCCACGCCGCTTTCAGGACCGGAATAACTCAGTGCACTGGCGGTATCTACGAAACTGTAACTGAGGACCCCGCCCACGGGAACGTTCCACTTGACAAAGTTTTCCTCAAGTAAGGTCACTGAGGAAGCTGGAGGGGGTGCATCGGTGGTGGGAGGCGTTTCCGGAGGAGGGGCTTGGGGAATCAGCAAGGAATTAATGGCGATCGGGTCAAAATACTCCGACGATCGCCGTCCCTCTTCGAGTCCTTCCAAAAGATATTGCTCCACCAGTTGCGGTAGGCTTAACCCTCTAGCCTGTAGATCCAGATTATTGGCTAAATAGTATGAAGGATTGAAGTTTAAAGAAGGGCGACGTCCTTCTTGAATCCCATTGAGTTGATAGTGGATGAGTAATTGTTCGCTGGTGGTTAATCCTGCCGCTTGGAGGTCTGGATTATTTTCCCGGTAAAAATTGGGGTCAAAAATCAACGATGACCGGCGATTTTCATTAATCCCGTACAGGGCAAAATGAGCGATCGCCTTTTGGCGATTATTGGGACCAAACGCTTCGGCTAAGGCTGGATTTTGATTCAGATATAAAATTGGGTCGAAAAATGGGGAAAAGCTGACATTCCTAAGCTCTTCCACCGGAACCCCAAGACCCTCGACATCTAAATCGGTCTCGACTTCTAGCTGAGTCTCCAGAAAGAGATTGAACAGGTTTTCATTCAGGGAAGGCGGTTGAGGCCGATTGGGGTCCAGAATAATAAACGGAGAAACAGGTTGTTCAGCAACGGGAGTAAGCTGGGTAATAATCTCCGGATTGAGATCTTCGAGATTTCTGCGGTAAAAATCCAAATCAAAAATCGGAGAAAATGGCCGTCCTTGGTCAATGCCTACATTGAGAAAGTGATCAAACAATTCGCGATTATTTAACCCAGCGAGGTCGGGGTTGGTGAATCGATAAAAGTTTTGATCAAAGGGGACGATGATGCGACGTCCCTCTGCCACCCCTCGTTCTGTAAAGTGTGTCCGCAATTGGTCGGCATTGAGTCCGATCAGGTCAGGATTGGCCAGCAAATAGAGTTCGGCATTAAAATACTCGGTTTCAGGGGGTGCAAGCGCCAGACCCGGTAAAACACCTTGAACCATGATTTTTTCCTCTTGATTACAGTTTCATTAAAGTTGGCGGATGTACGACCTGCCCTATTGGATACTGATCATGCCAATCTTGCCAAAATTTTCACGCTTTGCGATCGCCGACGGTGAGCCGAACCGATCGCCCAGTCGCCACTTCCCTGGTTTCGTATGCCAGCTTATGATACCCAGGGATACCTTCCCAACCCTTCACAGGGATTGGAGAGTCTCATTGAACAGTTGCTGGATCTGAGTCCAAGCATCAACGGCTGCTTCGGGATTGTAGCTCGATCGCCGATCGCATAAAAACCCGTGGGTTGCCCCGGGGTATCGAATCACCCGGTGACGAATGCCATGTTTTTGGAGTTCCGCTTCGATTTGGTTGACTTGCTCATTGGGGATTAACGGGTCCTCTGTTCCAAACAACAGGGCGATCGTCCCGGTAATTTCTGGGGTAATACTCAAGGTGGGTTCCCCGCCTCCAGGGGTCCAGTTGACAATTCCCGCCCCATAGCAGGAGGCAGTCGCCTTAATTTCTGGCAGGGTCGCCGCCAGATAGGCCACATGGCCCCCAAAGCAGAACCCAATACAGCCCATTGCCGTTGTTTTGACTGAAGGGAGGGTTTTCAGGTAATCCAGAGTCACTTGGGTATCGCTGATGAGTTCTGAAACCTGGGTTTGCTCTTTATAGTGCCGTCCCAGGGTCAAGTCTTCTTCGGAGTAGCCCACTTCAAAGTTGGGTGCCGTGCGTTGGTATAATGCCGGGGCGATCGCCACATATCCCATTTTGGCGATTTTCTCCGTCACTGCTCGGATATGTTCGTTGACCCCAAAGATTTCCTGAAACACGATAATTCCGGGAAATGGCCCGACTCCCACGGGTTGCGCCAGATACGCAGAAATCAGTAAATCTGCATTCGGCACTTTGACATGAGCGGTTTTTATCTCTAAATCTGCCATATTCTTTCTGACTGGTTTGGGTTACAACCTGGTTTTTCCATTAACTCCTATCTTGCACTTAAACGAGTTGACTTCCATGCCGGAGTCCCCCTTTTACGCTTCCTACTTTATCAAGTAGCTAGGATGCCTCCTTTGCTCCTGGGCGCAAGGGATCTGTTTGGACCACACTCCATGACCTGTTGTCACAACTGATGATTCTATCGCTCTTTTCTCCCAGATGGGTCAAGCATAACAGTTACTTAGCTTTAAAAAAACCTTCAATGAGATTTCCCGCCTAAAATGCTAGACTTAAATAGAACTCAGTGGCTTAGAACAACGATTTATCTCCCGCATTTGAATCCTAAAATTTCAGAGTGCTGTCCCGTTAATCTACTCAAACAAGAGGCAACTTAAGCGTGGAACAAACGACTCTCGGCTTAAGTCAAAACCTCTTTCACAAGCGGGATTTGATTCGCCCGGTCATAACAAGTATCCCCTTAAGGGGTGACTGGTATGCTTGGCGATCCCCTACTCGACAAACAGGCTTCTTTATAGATACAAAAGAAGAGAGAGAACGCTGGCCGTCGTTGAAACGGTACGACGTCTCCCAAACCCCAGTCAGCAGCAGAATATCTCGAACCGTTTAATCCGAGTGCCTTGGAGTCCCTAGAATGCTTCAGTTTCATATCAAGACCGAAAGCGAAATCCCTGCATCGACTCAGTTATTTAATCAAATCCGCTTCGCGATCGCCTCTCGACAAATTCCCCCCGGGGAAAAACTGCCGAGCACCCGCGCCTTAGCGATTCAAACGGGTCTGCACCGCAATACCATCTCTAAAGTTTACCGTCAACTCGAAGAACTCGGACTGGTAGACTCTCAAGCAGGTTCGGGCATTTACGTTCGCGATGAAAATCAAGAACGAGTGGTCCGGATGACCTCTCCCCTGTTTCAAAAATATCCCGATGCCTATAAAACGGTGAAACGGAGTTTAGATGAATTGCTGCAACAGGGATGTTCTCTGAATCAAGCGCGGGAACTATTTTTAACAGAAATTGACTGGCGCTTACGATGCAGTGCCCGGGTATTAGTCACTGCGCCAACTCACGATATCGGTGCAGGGCAATTAATGGCCTTTGAAATCGAACAAGAACTCAAAATTCCGGTGCAGTTGGTTCCCTTGGAAGACCTCTCCAAGGCACTGGAACAGACTCCTACTGGAACTGTAGTCACGAGTCGCTATTTTTTCAATAAAGCAGAAGAAGTGGCGGGTCCGAAAGCAGTTCGGGTGATTCCCATCGATACTTATGACTATATGGAAGAGATGGAATTAGTCAAAACTTTACCCAAAAATAGTTATTTTGGGATCGTTTGTTTGAGTTTAGGAATTATGCGGGTTGCGGAAGTAATTATCCACAGTTTACGCGGTGAAGATGTCCTGGTGATGACGAGTCAACCGGATGATGCCTATAAGGTGAATGCCGTGGTCCGGACTGCTCATACGATTATCTGCGATCAGCCCAGTTACAATAAAGTCCGAGGGGCCATCCATGCGGCGCGAGAGGAAATGATTCGCGCCCCTCGGGTGTTTAAAACCGAGAACTATATTGGAGTGGACTCTCTGAATATGCTCAAACGGGAATTGGGGTTTGAGTAACGGTAGATTTAGCGATCGCCCTCTTCTGATATCGGCGGCGATCGCATTGCTTCCCGTCCCAACATCATCAATCCTGCCACCCCCAATCCCACAAACCCCACATATTCAGACCAATATCTGAGCATCTGCTGTTTCACCGTCAGTCCCGGATGCATTGCTGTGATATAAAGCAACAGCGACATCAGCAGCAATGCTGAAACTCCCACAAACAGTAATCCGATTTGAATCCGCGCCGGTTTCAGGTCCTCATCCCCCACATCCTCCAGTTCCCGCTTAATTTGCTCGATTAGCGGGATTTGTGCTTCGGCAGCATCCGAACTGGGTGCAGAGAGGTCCGCAAGGGCGATCGGCAAATTAGCATCCTGGGGGACTTCTAAATCCCGGGATATCTCCGTTACCGGCACTAATTCTAAAGGCGGTAACACTTCAGGGTCTGCAAACTCCAAAGTTTCAGGAGTCGGTTCAGGAATCCGTTCCGGTTGCCAATCCATATCATCTTTATCGATAAACCTAACCCTAGACTAACGCACTGCCAGAAAACTCGGACAAAACTCAGTCTGAGTCTTGACAAATTGCCTGATTCATGATAAATGAAAACCTCATCAAACCCGCTTCTGCAACTCATCTAACCGCGCTAATACCTCGACGCTGTGAGTTGCGGGACGCACCCCGAGAAAGGTTTCGCGCAAAATGCCCTCCGGGTCAATCATAAAACTATGACGCATGGACATCGGAGGAATCCAGGACCCATAAGCTTTGCTCACGGCACCATCAGTATCTGCTAACAGGGGAAATCGTAACCCTTCCGAATCGCAGAATTCCGCATGAGAGTCCACCGAATCGGCACTCACCCCGAGGATTTGAGCATTTCTGTCTTGATATTTAGGCAAATCCTGTTGAAAGCGCCGCGCTTCTAAGGTGCAACCGGAGGTAAAGTCTTTCGGATAGAAATACAACACCACCCACTGTCCCCGATAGTCAGACAGGGAAATATTGCCATTGCCGGTATTCGTGGGGAGGGTAAATTCGGGTGCCGGTTCGCCGATCGCCGGCAGTTTACCCCCCATAGAATAAGCGGCAGGAGAGCAGTTGAACCAGGCGAGGAAGGCGAGGGTAACAGCGAGAAAGAGTCGGAAAAAATGGCGACGGGACGTTGAAAATATCTCCTTGTTGGCGAATTAAATTACCATCAGCATCATAAAGACCATTTGCACTTCCAACCGTACCGTTATATTTTTGGTCGAGTTGCACCAAGGAAGCAAACATGGCATCGGCTGCTGCTTCGGCAAACCCACCATTGAGTAATTTGACGGGTTCAATGCCATCAATCCAGTCGGCTAATAGCACTAAGGGCTTGCCATCAACGGGTTTTTGGTCG
>JAABSJ010000115.1 GCA_011390515.1 Oscillatoria sp. | reverse complement strand
TGAGACTGCTCAAGAGTGACTTGAGGCAGTTTACCCCGTTCCATCAATTTCTGCGTTTTGCCATCTTCATGCCAATGACGCACGGATTCTAAGGCCAAATAGGGACAAACTGCCGATGCGCCATAGCCAATCAAACAAGCAAAATGATGGGTGCTCCAACATTGAGCAGTATTGACAATTAAGGAGGCATGAGAGCGCAATCCGACCCGAATCAAGGCATGGTGAACCGCCCCAACTGCCACCAATGGGGGAATGTAGGTGGTGCTGGAGTTGGGTCCCGGTGCATCACTCAGAATCAGCAGGGTTGCGCCATTTCGCACCGCTGACTCGGCTTGTTTGCAGAGGTTTTGCACCGAGTCGGCCAATTCTGAGGGGCGACTGGTCAAGGGAAATAGGGTAGACAGAGAGACTGCATCCGACCGAGATTCAATCTGGCGTAAGTCAGCCTCATTGAGAACGGGGGAGTCAATTTCTAGTTGTTTAGCCAGTTCGGGTTTGACTTCTAGGAGATTGCCTCGGAAGCCCAAATGCATCCGCAGGGACATCACCAGACTTTCCCGGAGGGGGTCAATGGGAGGATTGGTGACTTGAGCAAACCGTTGTTTGAAATAGTCGTAAAGCAGGCGAGGTTTTTGGGAGAGAACCGCCAGGGGGATATCATCGCCCATGCAGAAGGTGGGTTCTTTGGCCATTGCGGCCATTTCTTCGACAATCATTTCCACGTCTTCGCTGGTGTATCCGAAGGCGGTTTGGGCGGACAGGAGTTGTTCTGGCGTCAGTTGATTGGCTGTTAGGGGGGTTTGGCGTTGGAGATGTTGACGATGTTGGGCTAACCATGCGCCGTAGGGATGCTTTTGGGCAATCCGTTCTTTGACTTCCCAGTTTTTGAGGACTTCGTGGGTGGTGAGGTCTACGACGAGGGTTTGACCGGGACCCAGGCGACCTTTTTCGATGATGTCGGCTTCGGGGATATTGACGACACCGGCTTCCGAGGCGACCATGACTAAACCACGGTTGGTTATCGCATAGCGGGCGGGGCGTAATCCGTTGCGATCGAGGGTGGCCCCGACTTGTTGTCCATCGCTATAGGCAATTAGCGCCGGACCATCCCAAGGTTCTTGGATGCCGCTGTAGTATTCATAGAAATCGACGATAGACTGCCGATTTTTGAGGGCGGGCTGGTTTTGATAGGCTTCCGGAACCATAATCATCAAGGCTTCGCTGGCGCAAGCACCGGACCGCACCAGCAGTTCCATGACGTTATCCAGGTTGGCGGAGTCGCTGTTTTTGGGATTGACGAGGGGTTTGAGTTGTTCGATGCGATCGCCCCATAACGGCGACTGTAAATCCACCTGTCGCGCCATCATCCAGTTGATATTGCCCAGGAGAGTATTAATTTCCCCATTATGTCCCAACAACCGCATGGGTTGAGCCAAGGGCCAGCGGGGGAGGGTATTGGTGCTAAACCTGCGATGATAAACGGCGAAGGCGCTGGTATAGGATTCATCCAGCAGGTCCAGGTAAAAGTCCGCCAGGACTGCTGAACGGACCATGCCTTTATAGACAATGGTGCGATGGGAGAAGGAGCAGATATAGAAATTTTGTCCCCAAATAATCGGGGTTTGGTTGTTGGGACCGGCTGCATGGACTTTCAAGGCAGAACCGATGGCGCGTCGGGTCAAATACAAATGTCGTTCTAATTCATCCCCGGTTTTATCTGGGCAATAAACAAACATTTGCTCAATATGAGGCTGATTTTCCCGCGCTTGCACCCCCAAGACTTCCGGACGCACGGGGACTTTGCGCCATCCTAATAGCTCTAAATCATGGCTTTTGAGCGTGTCCTCGACAATTTGACGCGCTGCCTGTTGCAACTCCGGGTCTAGGGAGAAAAAGACCATGCCGACCCCAATGGATTCCAGGGAATAGGAGTTCGGGTTATGCTCTTGTAACCAAGGGTCGAAGAGTTGCCAAGGAATGGCGGTCATGACTCCGGCCCCATCTCCTGAATCCCGGTCAGCAGAACAACCGCCCCGATGTTCGAGACAGGTTAAGGCATTCAAAGCCATTGAGACGATTTCCCGACTGGGAATGTTTTGGGGGTTGGCGAGGTAACCGACACCACAGGCGTCTCGTTCTTCAACTAACCAGGGTTGACCGAGGAAACCGAACTCATTGATGGAATTGGATTGAGTATTTGCGTTGGGCATTGCTTTTCGGGTAGATGATGGATGGGGAATTGTAGAGTTTAGGTTTTAGCGTTTCTTGCGGTTAAATCTGCCTGCTTTTCATCATCGATTTCTCTATAAATCAGGGGTTGACATATTTAGGGATGGAAACGATCCAGTCTGGGGTAAGGGCGATCGCCCCCGTTGCTGTTGTCCCTTCTGACAATCAAGGGTTGGGCTGCATCTTGCGATCGCCTATCCGTTTTTACCCGAATGCAAGTCCCGAACGGAAATAGCCAATCCCTAGATGGGGCAACTATACAAATTAACCTTCTGTCTCATTAATTTTAGAAGGTTTTCACGCCATTGTTAATGCCGGTGTGACTTGAGCGGTTTTCTTGAGGATGGCCCTAAATCTGTTGGGAATCCGGGGAGTTTCTCGGTTTTCCGTGATTTAGCGATCCTTCCCTTCGGTCTTGAGATGCTGAGGGCGTCCCTGTTAAACAGCGATGGACCAGAGGATTTCAGATTAGATCCCAGGAATTTAGGGGTAAGCCCAAGTTAGAGGTCCGGATTAAAAATCATATAAAAATAACTTTCATCTGACAATCCCTAGTTTCAAGTTTGTGAAACGGATACAGCAACAGTCGTAGGCGGCGGTGCAGACTCCTCCCGGGATGCCAGTCTGGGGGACCCTGCTGGAGCCTTAGTCCCGAAGAAGCCCAGGAGTGAAAATTAAAGCCGGGATAAAGTCCCTAGGTTAGACATAAAGATTTGATATAGATTGCCCCAATCTATCCCCATGACGACTGACAATGCGTTTTTGGCTTGTTATGGTGGGATAAAGAGGATTGGGGAAGGCCCTGGGTTCTGTAACGAGATTCAATGCTTTATTTTAATTTTGCGCTTTCGGGGAAATATATCTTTAAGAAGCAGATCCGAGCTACTTTTTAGCTCAACTCAGGTCAGAAAATGTCTGATCGTGCAGACTCCCCCAAACTCACCGTCAGGGCGATCGCCTGGATAGACTGGATGCAGCTTCCCCACTCTCAAAGACAAGATTATGGAGACTCGAACAATGGCTAACGCTCAAGAAATTCTTCATCCCTTGGCAACTGCTGCCTCTTCATCCTCTACGATGGTGG
Source organism: Oscillatoria sp. (assembly GCA_011390515.1). Lineage (GTDB taxonomy): Bacteria > Cyanobacteriota > Cyanobacteriia > Cyanobacteriales > Laspinemataceae > Laspinema. Next base: position 14,357 of record JAABSJ010000115.1, on the reverse strand, counting down.
CAGCAACGGAACTTCGCCCTTGGGGTTCGTTCACGGTTTTAGAAGATGCGAAGGGATATAAAATCAAGCGGATTGAAGTGAAACCGGGTCACCGCCTCAGTTTGCAAATGCACCACCATCGTAGCGAACATTGGATCGTGGTTTGCGGAACGGCGCGGGTGGTTTGCGGTGACCAAGAATTGATGCTCACTAGCAATCAGTCTACTTATGTGCCGCAATGCACGAATCATCGTCTGGAAAATCCTGGGGTGATTCCTTTGGTTTTGATTGAGGTTCAAAATGGGGAATATTTGGGTGAAGATGATATCGTGCGCTTCCAAGATGACTACGCCCGGGCTAAATAATCCTCATCGGGATGGTCAGCGATTCCTTCCTGTCAGGACTTACGCAATTTTTAAACTCTAAAAAACAAATGTAGAGGCGATTCGCGAATCGCCTCTACATTTTTTTAGGGCGGATTTTCAAAATCTGTTTAGGGGATTGCAAAAAATAAAATCTCCAAAACGTTCGTTCGTAGTGATGGATCAACGGAGTAGTCAGTGTAGGGGCGCAATGCTTGCGCCCAAAAGAGGGCGCAAGCATTGCGCCCCTACAAATCAATACACCTTGACAGGGCTAGGTTAAAATGGGTTAGCAAAGAGATGCGATCGCCCTTTATCCAGATAAACCGCGATTTTTCGGGCAAATTCCCAGGCGATCACGGTAAAATTAAGTCGCGATCGCGGTAAAATGGCGATCGCCGATCACGACACCTGATGTCCACTCATTCATGATTCAGCTTTCTAAAGCAGCCGTCACCGAAATTAAACGCATCCAGTCCAAACAGTCCAACCCCAATGTCTGGTTTCGTCTCGGGGTGGAAACGGGGGGTTGTGCTGGGTGGTACTATACGATGGCGTTTGACGAACAGTGCAACCCCGATGATCTCATCTGTGAGTGCGATGGCGTTCAAGTGACGGTCGATAGCCGCATCCTCGACTATCTCAACGGCCTGACTTTAGATTACTCCCAAGATTTGATGGGAGGAGGGTTCCGCTTCCATAACCCCAAGGCTGCAAAGACTTGTGGCTGTGGTAACTCCTTCTCGATTGTTGAGTCCTCCACCCCCTAATGACCCGCTTAGGTTCAGTCCTTCAATCTTTGATGGCCCTCGGTGGGATATTTATCCCCTGCTATTTGAGATTGTTTTTTTCCCTAAAAATTGACAGCGGATACTAGGGTAAGATATAATTGTAGATTGTTGTCAACTTGATCCTTGAAAACCTGAATACCCCATAACTCATGCCCACAATCCAACAACTGATTCGTACCGAACGGCAGAAGATCGAAAAGAAAACCAAATCGCCTGCACTCAAGAGTTGTCCTCAGCGTCGGGGCGTTTGTACGAGAGTTTACACCACCACACCGAAAAAACCGAACTCAGCCCTGAGAAAAGTAGCACGGGTTCGCCTGACCTCTGGATTTGAAGTCACCGCCTACATTCCAGGCATTGGTCATAACCTGCAAGAACACTCCGTCGTGATGATCCGAGGCGGCAGGGTCAAGGATTTACCCGGAGTTCGTTACCACATCATCCGTGGGACCTTAGATACTGCCGGAGTCAAAGACCGTCGTCAAGGGCGTTCTAAATATGGGGCCAAGCGTCCTAAGGCTTAAATAGATATTAAATGAGGCGCGAAGTCTGAATCGGAACACTCAGGGGTCTCCTGAAAAGTTGAAGGGCGATCGCTGAGGTATCCAAGGTATTGAACCCAAGGATGAACCAACTTCCCACGGGATGGAGAGAGTCCGCCCTTTAAGTTGATCGACAAAAAAGATGTACAATCTGATGGCGCTCATCTGGGCAAACGATGGCCTGAAAAACCCCATCGATTCAATCGATTGTGTCAGGATGAGCGATCCCGATTAAAGATTCAGGCAGTTCTCATCGGACTCGGTAGGAAAACTTGAGGGAGCAGTCGCCTTGGACGGCTATTAAAGATGCGATCGCCTGACCGAATCAAGCATCGGCCAGACCATCAAGCCTGTCCAACCCATCGCGAACCGTCACTTCACAAAGGACTAAGCGGACCTCCGAAGAATCCAAAGCCAGAAAATCGCCTTCCTGCCCACAACAGTGGGAGGATTCAAGCTGAATCGCCTCAGCAACGAATCACAGCTAGTCACGGCTAGTTACAGTTAGTTACAGTTAGTTACAGTCGTTAGTTTGGGTGAAAAGTTAGTATGTCTCGTCGCACTGGTAGTCAAAAACGTTCTGTTACTCCCGATCCTGTTTATAACAGCCGCTTGGTTGGTATGATGGTGCGGCGTGTAATGAAGAGTGGCAAAAAGTCAGTCGCCTTCAATATTGTTTACAACGCCATGAAAACCATCGAAGAAAGAACCGGCGCAGATGCCCTGGAAGTCTTTGAAAAGGCGGTTAAAAATGTGACTCCCCTAGTGGAAGTCAAAGGCCGTCGGGTTGGCGGGGCCACCTATCAAGTCCCGATGGAAGTTCGGTCCGATCGCGGTACAGCTTTAGCATTGCGCTGGATCATTCACTTTTCCAGAACCCGCGCGGGTCGCACGATGGCCATGAAATTGGCTAACGAATTAATGGATGCTGCCAACGAAACCGGCAATGCAATCCGGAAACGGGAAGAAACCCACCGGATGGCAGAGGCCAATAAAGCGTTCGCCCACTATCGTTACTAAAATCGGAATCAAACCCATTGCGGAAAAAAAAGGTGTTCTATGTAAACAAATTTTGCAAAAAATATTAAAATGTAACAGGACCGGGGAAAATCCACAGGAGTATGTCCGATTTGGGTTAACTTCAAAGACGGTGGATTCCTTCTGTCATGTCGAATTGAGCCTTTTTCTAGCCCCCTAGAGAAGTGGCAAAGCAGAAGTCAAACTCCTTAAAAAAATAACAGCGAGTGACTTCGCAACCCGAGGAGAATTTTAGGTGTTGTCTTCTCGGGAAGGTAACTCGGTTAAATGACGTTAGCCTGTTTAAGCAAACAGTGGGTCAAAAAACCCGATTCAACCCTAGACTGACTTAAATTTGATGGCGACATTCCAAGCGCGATCGGCAAGGGTCTAGGAAAAAGAATCAATAAGCGTCTAAACAGTAAAACCGCCAAGCGTCTGGTGAAGTAGAATCGAGGATTGTACTGGCGGCTTGGAAAAGCACTAACACCCAAGTGCGTTTAACGCATCATTCAAAGATAATTGCGGCAATAACAAAAAGGAGGTAGCTGTGGCACGGACTGTCCCGCTTGAGAAAGTGCGAAACATAGGAATCGCCGCCCACATCGATGCGGGCAAAACCACAACGACGGAGCGGATTCTGTTTTATTCCGGTGTGGTTCACAAAATCGGTGAGGTGCATGACGGCAACACCGTGACAGACTGGATGGAGCAAGAGCGAGAGCGGGGCATTACCATCACGGCTGCTGCCATCACCACCAGTTGGAAAGACAACCAGATCAACATTATTGACACCCCCGGTCACGTAGACTTCACCATTGAAGTGGAGCGCTCCATGCGTGTACTCGACGGCGTGATTGCCGTCTTCTGCTCCGTGGGTGGAGTTCAGCCGCAATCCGAAACCGTGTGGCGTCAAGCCGATCGCTATAAAGTGCCGCGCATCGCGTTTATCAACAAGATGGACCGCACTGGGGCGAACTTTTACAGAGTCTACGATCAGATTTGCGATCGAATGCGGACTAACGCCGTGGCGATCCAACTCCCGATCGGCAACGAAGACCAATTCTCTGGCATCATCGACTTGGTGCGGATGAAAGCTCGGATCTACACCAATGATATCGGCACGGATATTCAAGAGGGCGAGATTCCTGATGACATGATCGAACTCGCTAAAAAGTATCGGACCAAGCTGATTGAAGCCGTGGCCGATACCAGTGATGCCTTAACCGAAAAATACCTCGAAGGTGAAGAATTTACCGAGCAAGAAATTGTCGCGGCTTTACGGAAGGGAACCATTACGGGTCAGATTGTCCCGACGATGTGCGGTTCGGCATTCAAAAACAAAGGGGTGCAGCTCTTGTTAGATGCTGTGGTAGATTATCTACCGGCTCCCATTGACGTGCCACCGATTCAAGGAACTCTGCCGAATGGGGAAGAAATCTTCCGGAGTGCCGATGATAATGCCCCCCTCTCGGCATTAGCCTTCAAAATCATGGCTGATCCCTACGGGCGTCTGACCTTTATTCGGGTCTATTCCGGCGTTCTGGAAAAAGGCAGTTACGTTCTGAACTCCACCAAGGATAAGAAAGAACGGATTTCTCGCTTGATTGTCATGAAAGCCGACGATCGGATTGAAGTTGATGAACTGCGAGCCGGGGACCTCGGTGCCGCTGTCGGTTTGAAAGACACCTTCACTGGCGATACCATTTGCTCCTCGGATAGTCCGGTGATTCTGGAATCCCTGTTCATTCCTGAACCTGTGATCTCCGTGGCGGTGGAACCGAAGACCAAGCAAGACATGGAGAAGCTGTCGAAAGCACTGCAATCCCTGTCCCAAGAAGACCCCACCTTCCGGGTGAGCATCGATTCCGAAACCAATCAAACCGTGATTGCCGGGATGGGTGAACTCCACTTAGAAATTCTGGTGGATCGGATGTTGCGCGAGTTTAAGGTAGAAGCCAACGTGGGTGCACCCCAAGTTGCTTACCGAGAAACCATTCGCAAAGCCGTCAAAGCTGAAGGCAAATTTATTCGCCAAAGCGGTGGTAAAGGTCAGTACGGTCACGTAGTCATCCAACTTGAACCGGGTGATCCAGGTACGGGATTTGAGTTTGTCTCGAAAATTGTGGGCGGAACTGTACCGAAAGAGTACATTTCCCCCGCAGAACAAGGGATGAAAGAAGCCTGTGAATCTGGGATTTTAGCAGGCTACCCCATGATTGACATCAAGGCCACGTTGGTAGATGGTTCCTACCACGATGTTGACTCCTCGGAAATGGCCTTTAAAATTGCTGGCTCTATGGCAATTAAAGAAGGGGTGATGAAAGCGTCACCCGTTCTGTTAGAGCCTATGATGAAGGTTGAGGTAGAAGTTCCCGAGAACTTCCTCGGGGACGTAATGGGCGACCTCAATTCCCGCCGGGGCCAAATCGAAGGAATGGGTTCTGAGCAGGGAATTGCCAAGGTGACTGCTAAAGTTCCATTAGCAGAAATGTTTGGCTATGCCACGGATATCCGGTCTAAAACCCAAGGCCGAGGTATCTTTACGATGGAGTTTAGCCGCTATGAAGAGGTGCCTCGCAACGTGGCTGAACCCATCATCGCCAAGAGTAAAGGGAACGCATAATAGTAGTTCATTGTTGACGGTTCATTGTTCATTGCTTTTTCCCAATGAACAATGAACAATGAACAATGACCAATGAACGATTGAGAAAGGAACTAGAGAATACATGGCACGCGCAAAGTTTGAACGGAATAAACCCCACGTTAACATCGGTACGATCGGTCACGTTGACCACGGTAAAACGACCCTGACCGCAGCAATCACTCTGACTCTGGCTGCTCTGGGTCAAGCCAAAGCGAGAAAGTACGATGAAATCGATGCGGCTCCCGAAGAAAAACAACGGGGGATCACGATTAACACCGCTCACGTGGAATACGAAACCACTGATCGTCACTATGCCCACGTTGACTGCCCAGGTCACGCTGACTATGTGAAAAACATGATCACCGGAGCCGCCCAAATGGATGGCGCTATCCTGGTGGTGTCGGCTGCTGATGGCCCGATGCCTCAGACCCGGGAGCACATTCTGTTGGCAAAACAGGTGGGGGTTCCGAATATCGTCGTGTTCTTGAACAAACAAGACCAAGTTGATGATGAAGAACTCCTGGAACTCGTGGAACTGGAAGTTCGCGAACTCCTCACTTCCTACGATTTCCCCGGTGATGATATTCCGATTGTTTCCGGTTCCGGTCTGTTGGCCCTAGAAGCCTTGACCAAAACCCCCGGTATCAAGAAGGGTGACAATGAGTGGGTTGATAAAATCTACGCCTTGATGGATCAAGTGGATGCTTACATTCCGACTCCGGAACGGGCGATCGACAAGCCTTTCTTGATGGCTGTAGAAGATGTCTTCTCGATTACGGGTCGGGGAACTGTTGCCACGGGTCGGATCGAACGCGGCAAGGTCAAAGTCGGCGAAACCGTGGAATTGGTTGGAATCAAAAACACTCGCAGCACCACGGTGACTGGGGTGGAAATGTTCCAAAAAATCCTCGACGAAGGTATGGCTGGAGATAACGTCGGGGTGCTGCTCCGGGGGATCCAAAAGGCAGATATCGAACGCGGGATGGTGATTGCTAAACCCGGTTCGATTACTCCTCACACTCAGTTCGAGTCTGAAGTGTATATTCTCAAGAAGGAAGAAGGGGGCCGTCATACGCCGTTTTTCTCCGGCTATCGTCCTCAGTTCTATGTTCGGACGACTGACGTTACCGGAACCATTAAAGCCTTCACCTCTGATGACGGTGACGAAGTGGAAATGGTGATGCCCGGAGACCGGATCAAGATGACGGTTGAACTGATTAACCCGATCGCCATTGAACAAGGGATGCGCTTCGCCATTCGTGAAGGCGGACGGACCGTCGGCGCGGGTGTGGTCTCTAAAATCCTCGACCAACCAGCAGCAGCCAAGAAGTAAACCGGCTGAGGGCGCGATCGCCTTTTAAGGCAAGAGCGTGCTGATTGACGGTAGAGCAGAAAAGTCATCCCAACTTGAGGAGCTTTTCTGCTCTGCTTGTGTCGGTCATTAGTCATTAGTCATTAGTCATTGGTCCTTAGTCATTGGTCCTTAGTCATTGGTCAAATGACAAATGACAAATGACTAATGACAAGTGACAAAGGACCAACGACAAACGACCCATTTATTAACCGAACCTAGACAACTAAAAATCAATGGCCACCTTACAACAGCAAAAAATTCGTATTCGTCTAAAAGCCTTCGATCGCAGATTGCTCGATACTTCCTGCGAAAAAATCGTAGATACAGCGAATCGGACCAACGCCACAGCCGTCGGACCCATTCCTTTACCGACGAACCGACGGATTTACTGTTTACTCCGTTCTCCCCACGTGGATAAAGATTCCCGGGAGCATTTTGAAACCCGGACCCACCGCAGGATTATCGATATCTATCAACCGTCTTCTAAAACGATTGATGCCCTGATGAAACTCGATCTGCCTGCCGGTGTAGATATTGAAGTCAAACTCTAAAGGTCTTCCTGAGCCGATCGCACCGTCTGCATAAATCCAGCGCCTCGCTTCTGGCAATGCAACGGACTGTTTTATCTATCTGTTAAAAAAGGAGAACTCAGAATTCTCCTTTTTTAAGTATTCAACCCGAGACTGAACCTAAAAGCGATCGCCCCTCAATCCCTTAAAAATTATCATTAAACTTAAAAAACTCCCCTTAAACCTGACCATCTAATAACATAATTCTGCAAAAAAGTCAAGCTATTTAGTCGAAAAATTATCAAAAAACCCAGACTCATCCCTGCGCCAGGACGGGTGAGTTCCTTGTCCAGCAATTTTCACTTCAAACCTATCAGTTAAGATAAAAGCGAAGTTACTTTTTAGACTGAGGTACAATGCAATCCTCCTCATCGATCGCCGTTCGAGAACTCCCCCTATTTCCCTTGCCCGAAGTCGTCCTCTTTCCAGGCCGACCCCTACCCCTGCACATTTTCGAGTTTCGCTACCGAATTATGATGAACACAATTCTGGAAAGCGATCGCAGATTTGGGGTACTCATGTGGGATCCCGTCAAAGGTCAACCCACCTCCATCGGGTGCTGTGCCGAAATTCTGCAATATGTCCGACTCCCCGATGACCGGATGAAAATGCTCACCCTCGGCCAGCAGAGGTTTCGAGTCCTGGAATATGTCCGAGAAAAACCCTATCTCGTCGGTTTAGTCGAATGGCTCGAAGATCAACCCCCCGAGGAAGACCTCAGACCCCTCGCTAGTGAAGTCGATCGCCTCTTACGAGACGTCGTCCGTCTCTCCGGCAAACTCATGGATCAAACCATCGAACTACCCGACGACATCCCCGATCTCCCCGTAGAACTCTCCTATTGGGTCGCCAGTAACCTCTATGGCGTCGCTGCCGAACAGCAATCCCTTCTCGAAATGCTAGATACCGGAGCTAGACTAGAACGAGAATCAGAAATTCTCACCTCCACCCGCTCTCATCTCGCCGCACGCACCGTCCTTAAAGACACCCTTAATGAGTGAGCAAAGCCTTTAGATATTGGATTTTAGATCGGCGATCGCCTCTAAAATCCAACATCTCCCTATTTCTAACTTTCTAACTTTCTAAAATCTAAACCGTCCCACTCCCCCATACCAATGGCGAAGGGCCAGCCAAACCACCGACAGCAAACCGGCAACACTCAACGTTAAACCCGTATAACTGCCAATTAATCCCCAAATCGGCATAACCGCACCGGCGATCGTACAAATCAGGGCCGCCAACGAAACCCGCTTCTGATTTCCCAATCCCCATACCAACCCCAACAAGATGGGAGAAAGCAACAGCCAAGCGAGGTTCACATCCATCACCCGACTAAAATAAGTCAAACTCAACAGTCCGGCAAAAAATAAACCCCCCGCTAGAGAGACATCAATCAGACGCATCGGCACCGATAAATACAGCAGGACAATCCACCACAAAAATACCCCCGGTGCTAACAACAGCAACCGAGGCAGCACCCCCGTCTTGCGGACCGTCTCCGTTGCCGTAAACACTCCAAAAGGATTGCGCACCGAAACATTATCTTCAAACACCCAACTAAAACGGGTCCCCGAACCTTCCTGTTTCGTCGCTGTGGGGACAATCCCACTGGCAAAATCCGCCTTGGGAAAATTTCCCAATACCGTGAGACTAAAATTAGACAGAGATTCGCCTTGGGAATTGTAAACCCAACGCGGTCCTCCTTGCGCCTGGTAAGTCACCCGAAAGCGAGTTTCTTCCCCGGGTTGTAACGCAAACGGAAAACCATAATCTCCCGGATTAATTTGCAGCATTCGCTCACCATCCCGCTCCACTTTAAAGTTTTGCAGCAGGGAATAACCATAAGGGGGAGGAATTTCAAAGAAAAAAGTCCGAGGTTCTCTCAGGGAATTAATCACTTGATATTCCGCTTCAAACTGGGCCAGATAAATCGCCTTGTTATTACTAACATCCTTGGATTGGTTCAGGGTGACGGCAATGGATGAACCGGAGAGGGCCAAAAAACGGTTAACTTCTCGGGTATCCTCAATTTCAACCCACTGCCCATTAATCCAATTGCTGTATTTATAGGGTTCTTCAATCACATAGCGAATCCGAGGAGAAGGCTGTTCTAGTCGGTCCCCTGAAACGCTAGTAGCTATCTCTTGAACCCGGGATTGTTCCCAGTGATGGTAGCGATTGGCTAAAGTGGAAGATAAAAAGAATCCCCCGGTTAAAAAGGTGAGAATTAAAATAAAATGGGGTAACTTTTGGAGCAAGACTAAATAACCGCCCACCCAATCTTCTAACAGCGGGAAGGGGGGTTCGGGTTGTCGGTAAGTCCATTTGAGGGCGGCGATCGCCAATCCGAAAACCACTAAAAAAATTCCTAAACCGATGGATAAACTCAGAAGGCGATCGCCAAACTGCATCAATTCATCAGGATGAGTCAGATCCGGTAATGCCGGAATGCCTTGAGATGTTGGATACATAAATTCAGGTAAAGCTGAAATCCCCCAGCTTCTAAAAGGGGTAAAGTAAGGTAGAATACGTTCATCGACCTATCCCCATCGCCACAACTGGGGGGATAGACTCTGAACTGGATTTGTTACACCCATAGACAGCAGCAGAAGGGTTACATCTACGAGGGCGATCGCCCCTGAATCAAATGACATAACTTAGTCATGCGATCGCCATAAAACTGTCATCTCCGCTGACTACTCTTTTTATAGAGAGCAATTACGTTCACTTCTCACACCACCCATCAACCCCGCTCAAATGCTCCGAGTGGGGTCTTTTTTTTGACCCCCATCGGGGTTTTTAATTCCGGTAAACCGCCTTCAGTTTGGCATTGGAGATAGATGCTTTATATCCTAACCTCACGAACCGAAATCGAACAGCCCCTAATCCGACTTAATCGCCACAAAATCGTAACTGCCGAAAATTTTCAGGGTTTCCGTGTGGGAGCGTAATTCCTGGAAAGCTGATTCCATCGAGGATTTTCTAGAATCACATTCTAAATCCAGAAAGAACAAATATTCCCCGAGCGATCGCTTAGTGGGGCGAGATTCAATCCGACTTAAATTAATCCCCCGACTGGCAAAGACTTGGAGCGGTTGAGAAAGCGCACCGGGAAGATTTGCCGGGACGCTAAAGCCCAAAGAGGTATAAGCCCCCCCGGGGGAGGGTTGTAAACTCACCACCCAAAAGCGAGTGCAGTTATCCGGGCGATCGTTAATCGGAAAAGCGATGATGGGGAGATCGTAAAGTTCAGCAGCGCGTTGAGAAGAAATGGCTGCTGCGAAGCGATCGCCTTCTAACTGTTGCACCGCCTCCGTGGTTGAATTCGTCGGAATTAATTGCACCCAAGGGAGAAACTGTTCCAACCATCCCTGACATTGAGCTAACGCTTGGGGATGAGAATAAACCGTTTTGATCGCTGACAACTCGGGGACGGGTGAAATCAGTGCATGGGAAATTGGCAACACTAGCGCCCTTTGAATTTGCAGACTATCTAACTGCCAGATGGCATCTAGGGTCATCGGCACACTGCCTTCCAGGGAATTTTCCACGGGGACCACAGCGCGTTGAGCCTGCGATCGGGCAACAGCGCGTAAGGTTTGGGAGATACTGGGATAGGGACACAACAGACATTCCTCCCCGGTATCTTGCTGCAACTGGTCCACATAAGCGATCGCTGCCGCTTCGGAATAGGTGCCTGGAGGCCCTAAATAGGCAATGGATACAGTCATCGCAGGTTTCCTCAGTTAACTCGGTTCTTCTTGAAACATAGCAAAAGGGCGAACACCAGAAAACTCCAAAAAGTTGGGTCTACATTATCTGGGTGCGCCGGTGAAATTTTCGGAGTGAGCTTGTCCCAATTGGTTAAGTTTTTTCCGGGTTTTCTCAGAAATGGAGTAAGATTAACGGCAAGTTAAAGCGGTTATTCTCCTATCGGCTGGGTCATTTCCCGTATTTAATCACCATAAGGCCCAGAGTAAAGCCTGCTCGGCCAAAGTTTACACTTTGTTAAAAAATGTAAATTTTGATAGCGTAGTAATTAAGAAACCTCACCCTGAGCTTAACCCTCATGCATAATATCCGGTTTGTCGCGTCTCAGTCTGTGTCCATTCCTGTTCCCGTCCAACCTGTTCCGATTCAACATTATCTACGGCAACCGCAACGCTTGATTAGAGCGCTTGTGGATCCGACTCGCACCGAACAATTAGGGAAAGAGCGGTTTAGATTAAAAATGCGGCCCTTGGAGTTTATGATGCTGCGGATTCAACCGACGGTGGATCTCAGAGTCTGGGCAAAACCGGATGGGACCGTGCATTTGGTTTCCGTGGGGAGTGAAATCCGAGGAGTTGAGTATATCGATCGCCGCTTTTGTCTGGATTTGGTGGGAAAACTCTCCCCGGTGGAAGAAAAAGGGGTGACTTATTTGAAGGGAAAAGCGGATTTAGTCGTGGAGGTAGATTTGCCACCACCCTTGTGGATGGCCCCACAATCTTTATTGGAAACTACTGGGAATGGATTGCTCAAGAGTGTGTTGCTGACGATTAAGCAACGGTTGATGCACCAGTTGTTGCTGGATTATCGTCATTGGGCATCGGATGCCACTGAGTCGGAGTTGGCGGTGGGGGGTCAGGTGCTCTCGCCGAATACACCTCCGGCATAAGGGATGGCGGGCGATCGCGAGTTCTGCCCTTGGGTACATAGAAAATATTGCCAATAAGTGTAAACTACTGTAAGCTTTATGAAACCCGCTTAACAAATATTCATAGAGTCTCCTCCCATGTACTATCAGTTTGTTGCCACGCAATCGGTTGATCTGGCTGTTCCACAGCAACCTGTAGAGATTGAGAGGTATTTGCAGTCCCCTGAACGGATTGTTAGGGCGATCGCAGATCCAAGTTGCATCGAACAGTTAAGTAGCAATTGCTACCGCCTGAGAATGCGCCCATTAAACTTCTTTAGTTTAAAAATCGAACCCACCGTAGACATGAAAGTTTGGGCGGATGGGGAAGGCACAATTTGTTTAGAATCTGTAGGCTGTAATTTGCGTGGGATTGAAACCATTAACGAACATTTTCAGTTAGAACTGAGTGGGACAATGGAAGCCTATCGCAATCAAGGGAAGACTTATTTAGGAGGGGATGCGGAGTTAGGATTAACGATTTACCTACCCCCACCCTTTTCGATGATGCCAAAATCCATGATTCAAAGTACGGGGAATAATTTACTCGGAAATGTCCTGCTGAAAATGAAGCAAGGATTAATGCAGCAGTTATTATTAGATTACAAAACTTGGGCCACCGCCGAGCAAGGTCAAGAACTGCTGGCGGCATAGACTAGGACCGAGGAGGTTGGTACAGCAGTTGAGAGTTCGGACTAGGAACCCAGTTTCCCTGACGGAAGGGGTTGCTTTGTTGTTAGCCAAGACTGACGCAGATTTTGAGAATCGACCCTAAATGAGAGGCGATTCGGGAATCGCCTCTACATTTAGGTTTTAAGGTGAAAGATTGCGTATAGCGGTTCGGTGGACTGATTATGTACTTTTTTGCATCCCCTCGGATGTTCTGGGCCGCCGACGGTTTGGGGCCGCCATCGCTGTACCTTATGGACATGAGAAAGGCTATAAGTCCTGTCAGGATTTTTGTGAAGAAACCCGGTTGTCTTCCCCTGAGTGTCCCGACGCTTTAGGCAGGGGAGAAAGTCTGTAGGGGCAATTCCGGGGGGATGGCCTCTAGTGGGTCCTCAATGACCGAGAGGATGCGTTATTGCTGTAAATTTAATCATTTTTTAAGAGATATAACCCAGGATGAGGTTAATCGGGTTGCAGGGTGGGCGATCGCACCGCGCACAAGAAGACTCACCGGATCAAGCCTAATTTAAACTTAAAGGGCCAAACTTCGCCAGGGTGACCCCGGGTGGGGGGAAACTTCTATGAAAAAAAGCATTCGCAGCCAGACTGGAGTAATGCGATTGTGGCGACAGCTTGCCATTGACTCATCAGGCTGTCGAGAATAAGATATGGGTAGCATTTGATTTTAATCCAAAAATGGGATAAGGAAAAGATGCCTGTGTCCCTACCGCTTCGTGATCGACCCGCTTCTGACCCCTTGAGTAGAGTACCCTAGGTCAACCGGATGCGGACTGAACCCGATCTTGATCGGTCATGAACTTTTTCTTGGCGATCGCAACCGCGAGGATGCCTGCGACTGTTTTTATAGCAGCGAGGGCGAGTTCCTGGTTTGTGTTAATCTCGCCAAAATTAAGCTGGAGTTATTTTAATTAGAGCGATTGTAAAATGGCGAACACCCTCAAGTTAGATATCAAAGAACCAGCGGATGAACTCAAAAATCGTTTCAAAAAAGAGACGAATGCTCAAAAAAAAGAAAGACTACACGCTTTGTACCTGCTAAAATCTGGTAAAGTCACCACCTTAGAATCCCTCTCAAGACTGCTATCGAGAGATACCTCAACTCTCTATCGCTGGTTTCAGAAGTACAAAAACGAAGGATTAGATGGATTACTCAAAGTTTATAAACCCGCTGGGAGACCGATTACCATTCCCCCAGAAGCCCTAGAAAAACTGAAATTAAGAATTCAAAGCGAAGAAGGGTTTAACAGCTATGGAGAGATTCAAAGTTGGTTGAAAGAAGCCTGCGGAGTTGATGTAGATTATCATGTAGTCTATCGAGCCGTCCGTTATAAATTCAAAGGAAAATTTAAGTCTAACCGGCGCTCAAGGTCGAGAAGACGTTCTCCGATTTCGACGTTACAACTTAGCTCATTGACCTGAATTAAAAGGGAGCATCTCAATTTGTTCAAGAGACCGAACCCCCAGCCCCCTTCCCTAAGAGGGAAGGGGGAGAAAGACGTAAATTTCCCCCTCCCCAGCAATAAAAAAATTGGTTTATTCTCCCTCTCCCGCAAAGACATTCATTCCTTATACCTCCCTCTCCTCTTAGGAGAGGGCCGGGGAGGGGTGGAGAGGGCCACCGGAGAGGTCATACGGAATTCGGTTGTCAAAGGTCTATAAAAACCCACACCCTAAAGGGTGGGGCACTCGCGGACAAAGCCCGCCTGCGCGGGCTAATCCAGGAAATCG
>JAABSJ010000114.1 GCA_011390515.1 Oscillatoria sp. | reverse complement strand
CGGAACCCGAAGTAACAACCACTCCAGGTACTTCCATCACTGTTCCAATCACCGAGGAACCCGAAACGGAACCCGAAGTGACAACCACCCCGGGTACTTCCATCACTGTTCCAATTACCGACAATGACAACAATCCCAATCCGGGAACAATCCCCGAGGAAGAACCCGAACCTGTTGCGGAAGCGACCCCTGTGGAAGACAACACCCCCGTTGTCACTCCCGAACCCGACCCCATCCCACCGGAGACCATCATCGTCCAACAAACCTATACCAGTAATGATGTCAACCTGGCAATTCCCGATCCAGGCATCTTGCGATCGACCCTCACCATTCCCAATACCGGGACGATTTTGGACATTAACATCCAACTGAGTCTCAACCACAATCGCAATAATGACCTGGAAATCTTCCTAGAAAATCCTCAAGGCAACCGAGTCCAACTCTTTGCCAATGGTGGCGGCAATAGCAATACCTTTGCCAATCTGACCCTTGATGATCAGGCATCACTCCCGGTCACTGCCGCTGCCAATCCTAACATCACCACCTTCCGTCCTCAAGAGGAACTCGCCTTATTTAACGAGTTACCCCTAGCGGGAGAATGGACCTTAGAAGTTCACGATACCCGCCAAAAACAGACTGGCATTCTGAACAATTGGTCCATGATAGTCACCCACCAAAACCACTAACCCATCCCATTCCCACCCATCCGTCAGTCCTACCCTACCCCCAGGACTGACGGCTCAACCCACACCCCAAAGTTCGTCTGCAAAAAAAGACAATTATACGGGGAATGTTCTCTAATTACCTTTTAATTGGCTCTGCAATGCCATTATTTACCCTTTTACAATCACCACTACATACAAGGGGGGTGATTTGCCTTAAAATCGATTTAAACGGGAGTAAGCTTACCCCCCATTTCGCTCCCGTCCGATGCCGTCGCCTTGTCAACCGTCCTTGGGGGTGGGGGGAATTAATCCGGAATCAAACTTTACAACGAACCGGGAAGCACTCCCCGGACCCGATTCGTGCGAGGTTGAACAAGGAGGCGGTTGCGGTTTTGGGAATCAATAATCACCGGATTAATCAGGGTGGAATTTTCGATGCGCGAATCAATAATTGTCGGATTAATTAAGGTAGAATTCCGAATCGTCGGTTGTCCTTGTTGGGGATAATATTGGGGATAATAATTGGGAGGAGCATAGGGATGATATTGTCCGGGATAGACCCCGGGGTGACCATACTGGACATGGCGCGGTTGTCCCACCTGAATGGAGATTCCCCGGTCAATCACGATGGATAGATTGGCCTGAGCGGCAGGGGTGCTAAACTGAAATACTCCAGCGGCGATCGCCATCGGTGTTAAGGCGATCGCGACGGGATGAGACGCTCTAAACGAACGAAATTTCTCAAACATTGTTTGACCTCAAAAGGGGATAAACCGAATCCATCAAATCCAGTCTCCGGTTCGGTGACGCGAAGTAACGCTAAAATGATTCAGTAGATTAGCTGCTTCAGCAATCAACAGCGACATTTTATAGAAAAATCGTGAGTACAGAACCCTTAGAGCAATTTAAGATCGAGTACCAGACTGGCAAAGACGCATTTGAGCGAGGTCAGTATCGAGAATCGGTGCAATTCTTAGCAAAAGCGAGTCAGTTAGTCGATCGCAATTCCCGATTAGGGGGAGAAACCCAGATGTGGTTGGTCACCGCTTACCAGGCGGCAGGACAATCCTCCGAGGCGATCGCCTTATGCCAAACTCTCCTGCGCCATCCTAGCATCGAAACCCGCAAACAAGCCAAACGCTTAATCTATATTTTAGAAGCGCCAGAACTCAAATCCCGTCCAGAATGGCTCGTTTCCATTCCGGATCTGAGTACCCTGGACGAGGGGAACTCAAAAATTGCTCAAGTCAGCATGACGGCAACGACAAAAAAGCCCAAATCCAAATCCTCCGAATCGGAACTGCCGTTTGAGGACCTCACCCAAATCAATACCCAAGACAATGGATTTGAGTGGGTGGCAATGGTGGCGATCGCTTTACTGGTGGGGGGATTGCTCTGGTTCAGCTAACTGCTGATGTGGCGCATCGTTCCCAACCCCGGGACTCTAGCATTCTCCAGCCCCTTCAAACCGTCCTCAAATAAGGTAAGATAAGCACAGGTGCGTTCTATTCTTCGGTTAACGGCATACCCAAGTTCCCCATAACCCGCAACCCATCGGCACAGAGGCCAAATCCTCAATCCTGAATCAAGCTAGACCCGGGTAACCCGAGTGTGGCGATCGCGGTTTCTTCCGATTCCCCCTGATTCAACCCGCTTTCGCAATCCCTCACCATTGGAACCCTGTCATGATATGCCTCCAAGCTCCGGTGTCCGGGGTTTCCTTAGCGGAATTCCCCCCGATCCTGCCCGGTGTCACACCGGGTGGAAGTCACCCGGTGCTGTTGAGTGAAATCGTTCCGAGGTGATCGACAAGGAGCAAACCAAATCTTGGCTCTTTCATCCGCTTTATCCACTCATGAGCGCTGCCGTCAAGGATTTATTCTATGAATCAAGAATTTAGACATAAACGCTTCGATAAAGGTCACGTTATTCCGGAATCTTTCCTAGAAGAATTTCGCACCAAAACTCCGAGTACCCGTCGCTACTTATTAAATTCTTTAACCTTATTTGCTTGTATTTCTCCAGAACAGCAACATCAGGCATTAAATGATTTAATCCAATCCGAATTAGTCAGTTTAGCCGAAAAAACTCAAAATTATCTCCATGACCGCATCCATACGGTCCTCCAGTATTTTGGCGTGGATGAAACCGGAGAATCCAAAAGAATCGCCGAATATTATTATCGGTATTATTTGCTAACCGGAACCATCCCGGAAAATTTAACCACGGAATATCTAACTCATCTTTTAAACTTTATCATTGGCATAGAAGTGATTAAAATCATCTTTGCCATGAGTTTTATTGAACAACAGCGCTTCTTTGAAATTCAGGGTCGCTACGGCATTCAAGTCATGATATTCTATCGCTATATTAAACCCGTTCGTGAGAAATTAATTCAAGAAAAACTGATTACCCGGGATGTTACGGGAAGCTATTACTATACCAAAGCCGATTTAGGTGAGGACAAAATCTTAGATTATATCTTTGAAGTCTTTAAACTCGAAAAGATAGAAACCCTAGGAGAATTAGCAAAAGATTTACAGTTTGACCGAGAGTATATCTATAAACCCCCTCACGCCGACGAGCGCGATGTGCCGGTTTTCTAACTCTTGACCGGAGATTGGGGGAATCTTGACTTACTCTGAAGGGTGACCCCTGCTTTCCTCAACACCACACCGAACGCCTTCTGGACAGGTAATACGGAATTCGGTTGTTAAAGGTCTATAAAAACCCAGACCCTCAAGGGTGGGGCTACACGGACAAAGCCAGCGGGCGCGGGCTAAAGAGAAAACCGACTTTTACCAACCGGATTTGGTATAAATCGATGGCTTAACGCAACCCCGTAGGCACAAGGACAAGGCGGGCGGATCCCCATGACTCTCTAATTTGGACCTCGTTTCTGACCCGAGTTCTGACCGATTTTGCATACTTTGTTCCCCACTTTTGATAGATGCGATTCATCCGCTGTTTATGCATACTTACCCCAAGTCAGGGGAGACCTTGATCCAAATTTAGACACCCCTAAACCTGACCCACCAATTCTCAAAAAATTTTCTACAATATTCAGTAAATACAACCAAACATTGAACGGCCACCGGATATCTACCCCGGCCAACCGTATTTTTACTCATTTTTAGGAAAAATCAGGGGCGATCGCCAATTTTAGGAGAAAAAAAATGTCCATCACAAATAGCTCTATCAAACGCCAGAAATCCAGCGGACAAGCAAGAGTGCTACCGCCGCCGCCGCCACCTCCCTCCGGTATGGCCAGCAGAAAGGCCACGCAACCGGCACAGACTCAAACCCATTATATCAAAGCCCTGGTCGAACAAGCCCATAGTTGCAAAGCCTCAGATATTCACATTCGCGTTGGAGAAATCCCGCGATTCAGAATCCGGGGACAAATGCGCGAAGCCCTCGAACAAGAACGCCTGACCCCGGAAAAGTTTAACGATTATCTCAACGAAATTCTCACCCCGTCCCAGCGGTCCCAATTTGCCAAAACCAAAGAACTGGATACCGCAATTTTCTACCCCGACTTTATTCGCTGTCGGGTGAATTGCTTTGAAACCCTCATGGGTGGGGCGATGGTCCTGCGCTTGATTGACCTTTATGTGCCCTCCATCGACGAACTACGCCTCCCCGAAGTCCTGAAAAAAGTGATTTCCCATTCCCAAGGGTTGGTGTTGGTGACGGGTCCGACAGGTTCGGGTAAATCAACCACAATGGCAGCGATGATTCGCTGTTTAAACGAAAGCAGCTTTAAGCACGTTATTTCCATTGAGGACCCGATTGAATATGTCCATGCCTCAAAAAGTTGCCTGATCTCACAACGGGAAGTGGGACTGCATACGGATGATTTCCACTCCAGCTTGCGATCGGCCCTGCGGGAGGACCCGGATGTGATTCTGATTGGGGAAATGCGCGATCGCCTCACGGTGAATATCGCCCTCCAAGCAGCGCAAACCGGCCACTTGGTCTTAGGAACCCTCCATACTCGCACCGCCATCAGCGCCATCAACCGCCTGTTAAATTTGTTCAATCCCGAAGAACAACCTGCAATCCGCATTCAAATTGTGGAAACCTTGTATGCGGTGATTGCTCAACTGTTGCTTCCTACTACCGATGGAGGACGGACGACGATTAATGATGTGTTAATCAATACCACCACCATGCAGGATTACTTGTATAAGGGAGATGATGATGGGGCTTTTGCCTTAATGCGATCGGATACTTATGAAGGAATGCAGGTGATGAATCAGGATTTGTATCGCAAAGTCATGGAAGGTCGCGTGGCGATCGAAGTCGCTGAGATGCAATCTCCGGATCCTGGGGAATTGGATCGGTTGATTCGCACGGGTGGATTTGATGCCTCGCGATCGCCTCGGGATTTTGCTTGATTCTCTTGGAGGAAGAAACGACTGAAGTCGTTACTACGAACATGAAGAAACGACTGAAGTCGTTACTACGAACTTAAGAGAACGACTGAAGTCGTTACTACAAACGAAGAGAACGACTGAAATCATCACATCCAATAAAAGAGCCCGCGTAGGCGGGCTTTGTTCGTATAGCGGCAGGCTAAAGCCTGTCCGCCCTGAAATCATCACATCCAATAAAATAGCCCGCGTAGGCGGGCTTTGTTTGTATAGCGGCAGGCTTTAGCCTGTCCGCTACCTCTACATCCGATAACTTAGCGTTTCGCTAACTTCTTGACCGACATCTTCCGCAAGCGAATCGATTCCGGGGTGACTTCTAACAACTCTTCGGGGCCGATGTATTCCAGTGCCCGTTCTAAGCTCATTTCCACCGGCGCTTGTAACTGCACCAATTCATCCCCGGTGGAAGACCGCACGTTGGATAACTGCTTCGTCTTCGCGACATTCAAATCTAAATCTTGAGGACGATTATGTTCCCCGACAATCATGCCTTTATATACTTTCGTCCCCGGAGTAATAAAGAAGACTCCTCGGTCCTCCGCATTTTTCAAGGAATAGAACGTCGCAGCCCCTTCCTCAAAGGCAATAATTACACCGTTGCGACGGGCTTCAATATCTCCGGCGAGAGGGCGATAATCTAGGAAGCTATGGTTCATAATTCCGGCCCCGCGAGTCAGACGCATAAACTCGCCTCGGAACCCGATTAAACCCCGTGCAGGAATGGCAAATTCCAGTTGAGTGCGTCCCGTGGCATTGGCGCGCATATCTTGCATTTCCCCGCGTCGTTCTCCGAGGCGCTGCATACAACCGCCCACCCCTTCTTCGGGAACATCCAGAACCAGACATTCAAACGGTTCACAGGGTTGACCGTTAATTTCGCGGTAGATCACCTGGGGTTGGGAAACTTGGAATTCGTAGCCTTCCCGACGCATGGTTTCGAT
Source organism: Oscillatoria sp. (assembly GCA_011390515.1). Lineage (GTDB taxonomy): Bacteria > Cyanobacteriota > Cyanobacteriia > Cyanobacteriales > Laspinemataceae > Laspinema. Next base: position 11,627 of record JAABSJ010000114.1, on the reverse strand, counting down.
TAGGATACCCAGGTGCAATTCACCCCGTCCTGAAACTAGGAATTTATCTGGGGAGTCGGTTTCTTCCACGCGGAGGGCGACGTTGGTTTCCAGTTCTCGCAGGAGGCGATCGCGCAATTGCCGAGAGGTAACGAAGGTGCCTTCTTGTCCAGCAAAGGGAGAATCGTTGACCCAGAAGGTCATCTGTAATGTGGGTTCATCAACCTTAATTAGAGGTAACGCTTGGGGTTCATTGGGACAAGTAATGGTTTCCCCAATATTGGCATCAGCAAACCCGGCAACAGCGACAATATAACCCGCTGAAGCTTCGGGCATATCCACCCGATTGAGCCCTTCAAATCCCATTAATTTGGTGATTTTGGACTTAACAATTTCGCCCCCTTCCTTGACCAAAGCAGCCTGTTGACCGGCTTTAATCACCCCATTGTGAATGCGACCGATGACAATCCGGCCTACATATTCGGAATAGTCCAGGGTCGTGACTTGTAACTGGAGGGGTTTAGTGGGGTCTCCGACCGGAGACGGAACGCGATCGAGAATCAGGTCAAAGAGGGGCTGCATATCCACCCCTTCTTCTTCCATATTCGTTTTGGCATATCCCGCCAAACCGGAGGCAAACAGATAGGGGAACTCGCACTGGTCATCATCGGCCCCGAGTTCGATGAATAAATCTAAGACTTTATCCACGGCCCCGTGGGGGTCAGCTCGGGGGCGGTCAATTTTATTAACCACCACAATCGGGCGCAGTCCTTTTTCCAAGGCTTTTTTCAAGACAAAGCGAGTTTGAGGCATGGGGCCTTCATTGGCGTCCACAATCAGCAGACAGCCATCCACCATGCCCAGAACCCGTTCTACTTCGCCGCCAAAGTCCGCGTGACCGGGGGTATCGACGATATTGATTAAGGTATCTTTGAAGTGAACGGCAGTATTTTTGGAGAGAATGGTAATACCGCGCTCCCGTTCTAAGTCATTGGAGTCCATGACGCAATCAGGAACCTCTTCCCCTTCGCGGAAGATGCCAGATTGTTTGAGGAGGGCGTCAACGAGGGTGGTTTTACCGTGATCGACGTGGGCGATGATTGCGAGGTTGCGAATGGGAAGACTCATAAATTGCGTCAGGGATGCGAAATTGCAGAAAAAGTAAAGCGGATAGCATTTATATTTCTTTACAATTCTAGCGCATCTTGATCGAGATTGCAGATGCGATATCTAAATTTTTGTCTTTGCCAATTTCGAGAGGCGTAGGGTGGGCAATGCCCACCGGAATTATGGTGGGCATTGCCTCCTGAGCTCTGAGCGCTGAGTTTGTCGAAGCGTCGAAGGCGTAGGGTGGGCAATGCCCACGGGAATTATGGTGGGCTTCGGGAAGCGCCCTACAGGGAAGGGGTAGGGTGGGCAATGCCCACGGGAATTATGGTGGGCATTGCCCACCCTACAATTGCTCTTCAAGAAGCGCCTCTACCGCTGAGGAGTTAGACTCAGTTGCGCCTCGTTGAGATTGGTATTCATTAATTGGGCATTTTCCAAATTAGCTTCTCCCAGACGCGCCCGGGTGAGATTTGCCCCATATAGATTGGCATTTTGGAGGGTTGCTCGTTCTAAACTGGCCCCGGTGAAATTCGCCCCGCGTAAATCCGCCCCTAGTAAATTGGCCCGGTCTAGGTAAGTTGGGGAAACCTTACAGGTGGCCCCGGGACACTGGGGACCCGTAGGTTCGATCGCCGATAAATTGGCCCCGCGCAGACTCGCTTGTTGGAGATTGGCATCCATCAGATGGGCCCCGCTGAGTTCGGTAAAACTCAAGTCTGCAAAACTCAGGTCCGTACCATTGAACCTGCTGCTGAGTAACCGCGCCCCGCGAAGATTCGCCCCAGAGAGGTTGGCAGCGCGCACATTCGCCTGGGATAAATCTGCTTGGGTGAGGTTGGCATTTCTCAAATCGGCGCGGACGAGATTGGCCCCGTTTAAATGGGCTTTATGAAGATTGGTCCCATTCATAATCGCATCGCGCAAGTCTGCTGCCGTGAGTTGCGAGATGACTAATGGGGGGTTAACCGAGGTAATGCGATCGCGCTGGATCGTCGTCGGAAGGGGTCGCACAAACCGCGCTTCACTCAGATTTGCCCCAGAAAAATCGGCCCAGCGCAGAATCGCCCCGCGTAAATCCGCCCGACTGAGATTAGACTCGGTCAGATTGGCCCCGCGCAAATCCGCCCCCAGTAAATTGGCCCCAACGAGATTGGCCCCGCGTAAATCCGCCCCAATCAAGTCGCATCCCATACATTCATTGGTGCGTAATAACCGCAGGACATGATCGGGATCAACCCCGAAGGCAGTTTGGGGAAAGGCGAAGGGAAGTAATGCGGCAGCAGCAACGGATAACAGCGTTGCTGCGAACTGTTTTGGTGCGATCGTCCGTTTCATGGTGTTCCTGTCTCCTGACTGAGTGTGAAATCCGGTATTTAAAGTCTATAAAAACCCGCACCCTCAAGGGTGGGGCTACACGGACAAAGCCTGCCTGCGCAGGCTGAAGAGTATTGGGGAAGGAGCCACCCAATTAGGGTCAGAAACCCGGTTGATCCCAAGTCCTAGATTAGCCCGCGCAGGCGGGCTTCGTCCGTATAGCCCCACCCTTGAGGGTGCGGGTTAAACCAATCAGTACCGGATTCCGGATAATTTGAGGTTAGCACTGGTTCATGCTCCGCCCCACTCCGGAAAATCCTATACTAGAAGAAGATCGGGAAATTCAACGAGGGCAGGATATGGCTCTAAATCCCACAGTAATGCAGGCTGTCGAAAAGCTGGATTATCGCGTCACCGTCGGTGACGTGGCAACTAGCGCAGGACTGCAAGTGAATCTCGCCGAGCGAGAATTATTAGCTTTAGCTTCCGAAGCTGGAGGACATTTACAAGTTGCGGACACGGGAGATATTGTCTATCAGTTTCCCAAACAATTTCGTGCCACTCTGCGGAATAAGTATTTCCGAATTCAGTTGCAGGAATGGTGGGAAAAGGTTTGGCGGATTCTGTTCTACCTGATCCGAATTTCATTTGGGATTATTTTAATCCTGTCGATTTTTATTATTTTTGCCAGCATTTTTATTCTCCTGACAATGGCGAATAAAGATAGCAACAGCAATCGGAGTCGGTCCCGAGGCGGGGGGATGATATTTTTCCCGCGAATGTTTTGGGGACCGGATATTTTCTGGTTTTTCAATCCCAATTATGGCCGGTATCAGCGGCAAAGGCGACAAAAAGCGATGGCTTCTTCATCATCAGAAGAATCCATGAACTTTTTGGAGTCGGTGTTCTCATTTTTGTTTGGAGATGGGAATCCCAATGCTAATTTAGAGGAACAGCGCTGGCAGGCGATCGCCGCTACGATTCGGAATCATCAAGGCGCAGTTGTTGCCGAACAAATTGCTCCCTATTTAGATGATTTGGGAACTGGATATGGCAAGGAGTATGAAGATTATATGCTGCCGGTGCTGACGCGATTTAATGGTCGTCCGGAAGTCAGTCCCGATGGGCAGATTGTCTATCATTTTCCTGAATTGCAGACGACAGTCCAACACCGGAACACCTTGGCAGTTCCGGCCTATTTACGGGAATTGACCTGGAAATTTAGCGAAGCCTCTTCCAGTCAATTAAGCCTAGCTGCTGGATTAGGGGTGTTGAATATTGGGGGAGGAATTTTTCTCGGGTATTTATTGCAAGACGGAGCCATCGCTGCCCAAATTGGGGGATTAGTGGCGTTTACCGCCTCAATTTACTGGCTATTGATTGGCTATGGAGTGGCATTTTTGTCTGTTCCGTTAATCCGGTACTTGTGGCTGAAAGGAAGGAATCGCAAAGTTGAAGCTCGAAATGAAGCTAGACAACAACAGGCGATCGCCCTAAATCAACCCTCGGATGAATTGCACAAAAAACTCGCTTATGCCCAACAATTTGCCGCCCAAAACATCATCGAAAGCGGGGATATTGCCTACACCACCGAAACCGATTTAATCGAGCAAGAAAGCCAAAATTCTGCCAAGCTAGATGCCGAATGGCGCAAGCGTTTGGAAGGATAAAAGCGGAAGGATGAAGGAGCCAGGATACCTTTCCCCCTTCATCCTTCCCCCCTCATTCTTCCTTATTCCTGCTTCAGACGCTTGAAGGTCATAAACCCATAACCATAGGCCGGGGTAAAGTTAAAATTAACCATTTCCCAACCCTCTTCTCCCTTATGATTGGAATATTCATAAAGGGGTTGCTTTTTCTGTTGGTCTCGCAGTTCTTGTCCGTTTGCACTATGCACGCAGAGGTCACCGGCAAAGTAGTCAAATCGAACAACAAGGTATTCCCACTTTGGCACAGTGATTCTCCTGTTATAGAATAGATGGGTTTACAAACAATCTCTCCTGCTCCCTTACGGTGGGAGATAGAAGGAAGAATTAGAATTAGACCGTGACCGTCGAGCGGAGCAGTACACCACCCGCAACAGCTTACTCTACACGAATTTTTGCCAAAGTAGCATTTTGGTAATAGTGGAGGACGATTTGTTGGTAATTGACACCCTGGGAGGCCAGATTGTAAGCCCCCCACTGACTTAATCCGATGCCATGACCAAATCCCCGACCCTGAAGGGTAAATCCAGAGGGAATATTGGATACAGTATTTTTACTCGCCGAGGGACCCCCTTGGGGCAGTACCACAAACCGAGCACTGCGCAGATTGAGGGCCTGCCGTAATTCTTCCCCATCAATGGTGCGCTGACCCGCATCTCCCACAATCAGCATGGACTGAATTCGCCCGTGGGGGGTGGTGCGTTGAGGTCTCATGGACAGGACATTCCCCACCCCGGAGATGCGACTGCTGAGTTGACTGCGGGTGAAGGTTTCGGTCCATTGGTAGACCGGGGAACCAGCATCATGGTCCGGGACCCCGCGTAGATAGGGCCGGGGTTCCATCCAGACATCTTCGACATTTTCCGTATGTCCCCCCGAGGAGGAGTGGAAAACTGCTTCAATGGGTTGACCATTGTAAACCAAGACCTGTCCGGCAGTCGCTTGGACCGCAGCATGGGTGGTATTGGCTTCTTTTTCGACCCCTTGATAGACTTGCCAGTAGGTGTCATCCCCCAGGTCATAGAGGGAATTTAAGCGTTTTTGGCGCTGATAGAGGGCATAGGTCCGGGCCGCTACGGCTTGAGCTTTCAGGGCTTCCTGGGGCCAACTCGGACTCATTTCCGCCCCTAAAACACTGTAGAGATATTCTTCCATGTCCACCTGGTTAATCACCGTCAGTCCCCCGGAGGTGGGAACCAGGACTGTATTACCGCGATACCAGCGATCGCCAATATAGACAAACCCATCCCCACTCGGTTGGATCACGATTTGGTTGCCTTGCAAGCCCCCCACCGCCACACCGGATCCCGTACTCCGGGCCAGGGATGCCTGCATTCCCGCCAGTTGTCCCAGGGACCGACCCGCACTATCCAAGACTGTAGCTGGGGTAGAACTGCCAATGGTCACTTCGCTGACATCTTGTTTAATCGCGACTCGCAACAATAAACTGGCTTGGGCTGGGGCCACCATCATCAGCCACATCACAGCAATCAGCCACCACTGGTGTCGGCTTTCCCAAAACGGCTTGAGTGGAGATAATAATCGGGTTGGGGTGGGTGCTAGTTTCATGGTTGGCAAGCTCCTCAAACAGGGAATCCTCTAGGATAAAGTTCAAAAGATAGTCGGTAATTGGGTTCAAGGGCTTTCTTCACATCGGAAGTCTGCCCTATCTATTGTCATAACCCCCTATCATACAAGCAAGATGGGGAGATCAGAGGGCCGATGTACGGATTCTGTACTCGGTAGTTCACTCCGCCCGCGTTTGCTCAGGGATGGGTAGAATTGAGTGAGTTTGATTGAGCCTGGAGCACAGGATTTTCGATTTATAGCGCTTCTCATCTCCATAAGGTACAGACCCTCACCCCAAACCCCTCTCCCAGAACGGGAGAGGGGCTTTGAAAAGTACATAATCAGGCCACCGAAACGCTATAACTCATCTTGAACCCTGTATGCAGGAAGTCCGAAGGGTAGAAATTGCCTAAAATAAGTTATTTGAACGGTCAAAAGAGCGCCTTAAGATGCAGATTACCTTTTTAGGAACCAGTTCCGGTGTACCGACCCGATCGCGGAACGTATCCAGTTTGGCGGTCCGTCTGCCTCAGCGATCGGAGGTGTGGCTATTTGACTGCGGCGAAGGCACCCAACATCAAATTCTCAGTAGTGAAATCAAAATTAGCCAAATTAGTCGCATCTTCATCACCCATCTCCACGGAGACCATATCTTTGGATTAATGGGTCTATTGGCCAGTTGCGGTTTAGCCGGGAATGCCAGTCGGATTGATATTTATGGTCCTGCGGGGTTAAATGACTATCTACAAGCCTGTAGTCGCTACTCCCAAACCCATTTCTCCTATCCGATTAAAGTCCATCAGAGTCGCCCTGGAGTCGTCTATGAGGATGATGAATTTATCGTCAAATGCGGACGCCTAGAACATCGGGTCACCGCTTATGGCTATCGGGTGGAGGAAAAAGACCGCGCGGGACGGTTTAATGTGGAAAAAGCTGCCGCTTTGGGGATTCCCTCCGGTCCTCTGTATGGTCAACTCAAACGCGGGGAAACGGTAACCTTAAGCGATGGTCGGCAGATTTCTGGTCAGGAGTTATGTGGCCCCACGGAACCGGGGCGGAAAATGGCCTATTGTACGGATACGATTTTTTGCGAGGGGGCGGTGCAACTGGCGCAAGATGTGGATGTGTTGATTCACGAAGCGACCTTTTCCCATCAAGATGCCCAGTTAGCAATCGATCGCCTCCATTCGACCAGTACGATGGCGGCCCAGGTGGCTTTAGCGGCCCGGGTGAAAACATTGATTATGACCCATTTTAGCCCCCGATATGCCCCGGGAAATGATATCCAGTTGGAGGATTTGCGCCAGGAAGCCCAGGCGATTTTTCCGAATACTGAGATGGCTTATGATTTCTGGACCTACGAGGTGGAACGCCATCGGTCAACGGAGTTAGAGTCGAGGGTGGGTTAAGGGGGATCTCCGGGAGCCTGGAAAGGCTTTGATTAGACTTCTTACAGAATTGTCTTAAGCCCCCCTTGTTAAGGGGGGTTGGGGGGATCTCTACGGTATTTTGCAAGCGGTCTATTCTACTCCGGTTTCGGAAATAGCTGGACATTCGCATCGAGGAAGGTCTTCTAAGAAAGGAATCACTTTCTGATTGGGAACGAAGATAGCGCTGCCGTTATCTTCCTTGTAGCGATAATTGCGGAGGCGATCGCGAATTCCTCCCAGGCGACGGCTTGAGTCTACCGGCGATCGCGGTTGGGGAACCTCCAAATTCGGCCAGGAGGGTAAATCCGCACAAGGACAATTTTCCGGAGGAGTTCCCCGAATTTTGGCAGGAATCGGCATGGTACATCGTGCACAAAGCATCACGTCCCACTTGGGCGTTAGCAATTCCGCGATCGTTTCGTGGGTTCCCTCCACATAACAACTGCCATTTTTGGGGTCGGTCAGCATTTGCCAACATCTCTCAAATTCTGGACTGTAGGAATTGTCCTGGTAAATCGGGTCCGGCAGTAATTTATCTGTCCCATTCTTAACCACAACTTTTTTGCCTAATTGGAACCAGTAGGCAAGATATTTTTTGACCTGTTCTTCCGTTGCCATAAATTTTCCTGAAATCTTTTTGCTGTCCTGACAAATCAACCCCATCGGAGTGATTCGTAACATTCTTGCTAAAACTAACGAATGGACCAAGAGCCGGTTTCCCAAGAGTTTATAGCGGATTTAGACATCGCCAGTTCGGAGGATTTAGCCGCACCATCCAAGCCAGTCATCCATAAGGATGCCCTACGCTGACTCAGATCCCTGGCGATTCTCTCCCCAATCTTAGGAAACATAAGCATAAATCTATCTTAGCTTGTGTTCAACCCAGACGGGTTAGAAAAATCCCCAAATTGAGTCTGAGAAATCCTCCTCCGGGGGATATTTATTGTCAGGCTGAATTGATAGGTTGTTTCCCTAATCCTCTAGGGTTTTAGTGGGGGGGAGAACTGAACCGATCGCACTTAAATTCACGGCATGACCTCCGGTTACCAGATAAACTGGGTCGGCGATCGCCCCCAAACGGCGGACCACATTCCCCAGGCGATCGCGAAAGCTTCGACCCATTGGGTAGGCGGGAACCACCCCCCATCCCGTCTCCTCCGCCACAAAAATTACTGTTCCTTGCTTCAAACCCTTCAGACTCTCCATCAACTCCTCTAAAATGGCCCGCCAGGTGGAGTCCTCTTCTGCCAACAGATTCGCCACCCAAGTGCCCAAAGAATCCACCAACAGACAAGCTGGATTTTCCGAGGTAGTCCCTTGGAGAATGGCTGCGGTGAGTGCCACCGGAACCTCTTGGGTCCTCCAACTTGCCTGTCGCCTTTGGCGGTGGCGATCGATTCGCCCTTGCCACTCCGCGTCATCGGGATCCAAACGAGCAGTCGCCAGATAAATCACGGGTTTTCCCGATTGTTCCGCCAGCAGTTCCGCCCATTCACTCTTGCCCGATCGCGCCGGTCCCGTCACCAAAATGATCCGCTTCACCACCCTCTCTATCCCTAATTACTGTTGTTTGCTCCATCTGGCCTCCCTCCGGATTTTCCCCAGGGAATCACCGGACCTCTAACCCTTGTTGCCTTTCCCTCGGTCTGCGTATCAGTGGTTTTGCTAGAGCGGTAAGTTATACTGCTCCAAGGAGAGTCACTCTATTCCAGATCGCGATCACCGAGGGTTCAGGAGGTTGAAATCCGTTAAACAACAGAAATGAACGAGTCCAAACTGCTCGCGTATCCCGAATTTTTATCGTAAATTATACCATCCGTTTAAACGCGCAAATCCAAATAAAATCTTAAGACACAGACCGCCTGGGCATTGGGTCGGTTCACTGAAAAGCTGCATGATAACCCTGGGGAAAAAACCCCGCAGCCTAAAGGCTGGGGCTATACGGACGAAGCCCGCCTGGGCGGGCTAAAGAGGAAAATAGGTCTTTGACAATCGGATTGGGAATTAATTCCCACCGGGACGATTTAACAACTCAGCACAGGAGCTAGACTCAATCGGAGTAACCCAGTTATGCCACAGCCGGATATTTCTGCAATTATTTGTACCCACAATCGAGACCTCTATTTGGGCGATGCGATTGATAGCTTGCTCCAGCAAGATTTCCCCAATTTTGAAATTATAGTGGTGGATAACGGATCGAGCGATCGCACCAAAGAGGTGGTCGCCGAAAGGGAGTCTGATCCCCGGGTCAAATATATTTATGAACCCACCCTGGGACTGTCCTTCGCCCGCAATACGGGATTTAAGCAGGCCAGTAGTGAAATTTTGGCCTATCTGGATGATGATGCGATCGCCTCCCCCCAGTGGTTGCGAACTCTCTGGAATGCTTATCAGGAAAATGAAAAGTTGGCGATCGCTGGGGGGAAAGTTACCTTAATTTGGCCCGAAGGGGTTGAACCTCCGATTTGGCTGTCTCCGGGTCTAGCAGAAAATCTAGGCGCTTATGACCTCGGGGACCAAATTACCCTGATTCGTCAACCGGGTTTGACTCCGAGAGGGTTAAATTACTCCATTCGGCGATCGTTTCTGGAAAAAGTGGGGGGTTTTGATTTGAACCTGGGTCGGGTGGGGAAATCCTTGCTGTCCAACGAAGAACTCCACATGACGGAACTGGCCCTGAATCAAGGGTGGGAAGTGGCTTATCTCCCGGAGGCGATCGCCGCCCATAACGTGGCCCCAGAACGGTTAAAACGCAGTTGGTTTTTGAGTCGCGGTTGGTGGCAGGGGATTAGCGAGTGTTACCGCGAACAACTGACAGGACGCGCTGGCATGGGACAGTTGAGTAATGGCGGGGAAAAATTCCTGCGGGGGGTTTATAAATCTTTAAAATATGTTCGAGATCCGGCCTTAAGCTTTGACAACTTGGTGTACGCTTACGGTCAGATTGGGTATTTAAGTGCAGCCATCCGCGCCCTGTTTTTGGGGTCTCCATCTGCCGGATCCACAAGCACATCTGGGGAGGATAAGCATTCGGGCGATCGGACCGAACAAGGTTAAAACTAGAGAGAGCGAATTGGAGGTGGGAATGTGCCTAGGATGGAGATCAACGAGGAGGAAGGAGGATGAAGGAGATTGGCAAGAACAGGCTCAGGAGTATTGAGGGCGATCGGAACTTTCACCGACTCTTAACCCCCGAAGAACGCCCCCTACTCTATCCGAAGTTTGAGAATCACCCTTAACCCCTGCGGGTACAAAATCAACCTGTTGTCCATACTGTAAGCTTGCGTTAAGTTAAACCAGATAATCATGGCCTCGACACCCTCAAAAATTCCAATTTCTGTTTTGATTCCCGCTAAAAATGAACAACTCAATCTCCCGGCTTGCCTAGCGAGCCTCGAACCCGCCGATGAAGTCTTTTTAGTGGATTCCCAGAGTAGCGATCGGAGCATTGAAATCGCCGAAAACTGGGGTGCAAAAGTCGTTCAATTCCACTTTAACGGCGGCTGGCCCAAAAAGAAAAATTGGTCCTTAGAAAACCTCCCCTTTCGCAACGAATGGGTGCTAATTGTCGATTGTGACGAACGCATCCCCCTAGAACTTTGGGAAGAAATGGCCCAAGCCATCCAAAATCCCAACTGTGATGGATATTATCTCAATCGGAAAGTCTTCTTCCTCGGAAAATGGATTCGCTTTGGTGGCAAATATCCCGACTGGAATCTGCGTCTCTTCCGCCATCAAAAAGGCCGATATGAAAACTTAAATACCGAAGACGTTCCCAACACCGGGGATAACGAAGTTCACGAGCACGTCATCTTAGATCGTCCCGCTGCATACCTAAAAGCGGACATGATTCATGAAGACTTCCGAGACATTTATCAATGGTTAGAACGCCATAATCGCTACTCCAACTGGGAAGCAAGAGTGTACTATAACCTTCTTAGTGGAAAAGACGACAGTGGCACCATTGGCGCCAACTTCTTTGGCGATGCAGTCCAGCGCAAACGCTTTCTAAAAACCGTCTGGGTGCGCCTCCCCTTCAAACCCCTCCTGAGATTTATTTGGTTTTACATTATCAAACTAGGCTTTCTCGATGGCAAAGCCGGGTACATTTATGGACGCCTGCTCAGTCAATATGAATATCAAATCGGAGTCAAACTCTATGAATTACGCAAATTTGGCGGACAGTTGAATCAACTCTCCCCCAAACCCACCCCCGAATCCCCAACCCTTCCAGAAATCAAAGAATCAGCCTAAACCTCCCCGCTGAATCCATAACCACAGATTACACAGATTACACAGAAAAAAATCCGTGAAAATCCGTGAAATCTGTGGTTTAATCTTTTCATTCAACTGCTCAACGCAGTGAATTTATACCAAGTGTAGGTTTGGATAGTAGGTCAACATATCATCCGTGGTCAAGGTATCTCCTTTCGCTTGCGGCGTCCAGAGGACCTCGAAGGCTAACAACTGTTCGCTACCAATGCCGCCAATTTGACTTAAGGCTTGGCGCATTTGGTCA
>JAABSJ010000113.1 GCA_011390515.1 Oscillatoria sp. | reverse complement strand
CGGAGGAAGTGGCAGAAGTCGCAGCGAAACCGTTTCTCTGCTCGATTTTGGCATTATTCAAACCCCCGCCAAGACCGACCTCGGTCAGCGGTTATGTACCATTTATGAAGATTTACACGCCTTAATTGAGCAATTTAAACCCAACTTAGTAGCATCGGAAAAATTGTTCTTTTATCGCATGGGAAATACTATTTTAGTCGCCCAAGCGCGAGGGGTAATTTTGCTCGTGGTGGCACAACATAAATTACCCTTGGTCGAATACACTCCCGCCCAAATTAAACAAGGGGTTACAGGTTATGGCAATGCAGATAAATATGATGTGCAACAAGCAGTAGCGCGGGAATTAAATTTAGAAACCATTCCCAAACCCGATGATGCTGCCGATGCCTTAGCCGTAGCCTTAACCGCCTGGTTTCAACGGGACAATTAAGGGGAATGGACTGATAATGAAGCGAGATTTAGTATAATTACAACTGAGCAATTGTAGGGTGGGCACTGCCCACCTGATAATGAAGCGAGATTTAGTATAATTACAACTGAGCAATTGTAGGGTGGGCACTGCCCACCGAACAGAATGTGGGCAGTGCCCACCCTACAATCTTTTGAAGCAGCCCCCTCAGAATGTGAGATGGCAAATCAGCAAAGAAGTGAGAATCCCCGTCACATCGGCTAAAAGAGCAGCAGGTAAGGTGTGGCGCGTTCGCATGACTCCAATACTTCCAAAATAAACCGCCATTACATAAAAGGTGGTTTCTGTGGAACCTTGCATGGTGGAAACCAAGTAAGACAAGAATCCATCGGGGTCATTCTCTACAATTTCTGACATTACCCCAAATGCGCCACTCCCAGATAAAGGACGAATCAGCGCCATTGGTAAGGCTTCCGGTGGCATGGCAATCAAGTTGGTGATGGGGGATAAAGCGGCAGTCATTACATCCAATGCACCACTGCTGCGAAACATCCCGATCGCCACAAAAATTGCCACCAGAAACGGGATAATTCTCACGGCAATATCAAACCCTTCTTTAGCACCTTCGGTTAACACTTCATAGACTTTCACTCCGCGAAAATAGCCAATCAAGAGGAAGCTACAAATTACCAAAGGTAACAACCCATTAGAAATTGCCTCAATGATTTGGGTGGTTGCTAATCCCGCAGTTCCGGCGATGGTTAAGCGATAAAGAATTGCCCCAAAAAATAACACAATTAACCCCCCAAAAAACAAGCGTCCCACGAGTCCCGGGGGTTCTAAGGGTTCAACGGGTTGGGCATATTCTGCGGGTTCTGAGGGGGTGTTTGAGTCCGATTCTGGGACGATTACGGGGGGATTTGGATCGGAGTCTCGGTTGCGATGGGCGAGGAATTTAGCGGCTACAATGGCTACAGTGGTGGAGGCAACGGTGGCAACAATTGAGGGGATAATAATTGCGCCTGGATTGGTGGCCCCAGCGGAAGCGCGCACGGCGATCGCCCCAATGGGTAAAATGGTTACCGAGGAGGTGTTAATGGCTAAAAATAAGCACATGGCATTGGTGGCAGTGCCTGGGTCCGGATTCAGCCGATTCAGTTCCTTCATGGCTTTGAGTCCAATGGGAGTGGCGGCATTGCCTAAACCCAAGGCATTGGCGGAGATATTTAAGATAATGGCAGACATGGCGGGATGATCCGGGGGAATATCGGGAAACAGTCGGATCATCAAGGGACGAATCCCTCGGGCGATCGCCTGCATGACTCCCGCCACTTCCACCACCCGCAGAATTCCCAACCACAAGGCGATCGCCCCAATTAACCCGATCGCCAAGGTAACCGCATTCGCTGCCGACTCAAATGCCGCTTCTGTCAGTTCCGGCAGAGTCCCACGCATTGCTGCTACGACGGTAGACCCTACCATCAGAAACAGCCAAATGCTATTCAGGGGTGATTCAGATTTTTTCACAGACGTTTCACAGGGAAAGTTTCCGAGTTATGGTAACATTATCGACCCAACCCGATGAACCCTCCTCTCTCCCCTCAATCCGCATGAGTTGACATCAAAACACTATTAGCAGAGTCCAACGAGGTGCCACACCAGGGACAACCAAAATCGAGGAGTTTATTAGGAGAAATTTTCTGGCAATTCGGACATTTTAAACCATAGGTTGGCAGCGGTTTGCGCGCAAGGCGACGGCGTAGGGGTTGACTGATGGAGGCTTCGCTATCATCATCTTCTGGAGTGGAAACGGCGACAGTCTGAGAGAAGCGAGGGTCAATTGCAATGACTTTGAGTTTGACTTGTCCCAAACAAATGATGCTTCCTTGGGTTAACATTGTCTCACCCTGAGCCAAAATTTGTCCATCTATTTTAGAAGGATTACTGGGTCGAAGATTTCTCAGATAAAAATGACTTTTCTGGGAGTCATAAAAGATTTCCACGTGCAACCCAGAGACTGTCGGATGGAGCAAAACGATATCGCAGCGAGTCGGATCCCGACCGATCCGGACAGTCCCGGGATTTTTGCTCGGTTGCTTATCCCATAAGGTTTGAGTTCTAAACTCACCGGCTTCAATCCACTTTAGGGTTAGTTCATGCATAGCGATCGCAAGTTTCCATAGTAGCAGCACCTGTTTTCCGCCCCTGACTTGGGAAGATTAGATTTTTTTATTATCTAGCTTTTTTGGATACAGCGGCAAGTATAGAAGCACACCATTCCACGGATCCCTTCTCTTTTGTCCCTTTCCTGGAACAGGTGGGGAGTTTACAGCGATTTCGACTTCTGTACAGAAACGATTGAGTTCAGGCTAACATCAGGGCAAAAAACCCAGGGTGCCATCCTCTCCACCGGGTCCCGATGCTTTGAGCTGTTTTCCGGTTGATCACTTCTTTTGAAACTGTAACTGGTTACCTCCCTTGATGGACTAGGTTTAACGAATCTTCATACTTAGTTTGAGCATCAGCGGTCTTTTCCGTCCTAGAGCATCGGTACCGGATGAGAGTTCAAGGACAAGAAACCGGGTTTTTGGCCCAAATTGGCTGCAAATTTCGCAGAATTTTTGTAAAAAAACCCGGTTTCTAACCTTTCCTGGGTCACCTGGCGATCGCGCCAGGTGACCCAGGTGACTCCTTCACCCCTTCCGAGGAAAATGGAAAATTCCCCTAATTTCCCTAGGGGACAGTCTCACTCAAATCCTCCCATAGGGTATTCATCTTGGCAAAAGCATCTTCTAAAGAAATTTTTCCACCTGTCGCCAAACTACTGAGGATACTGACGCGATTACTAAATTTTTGCAAATTTTGATGAAAAATCAGTTGTTCTGCGTCCCGATTTCCGTGTGAATGATTGGGGGAATCAATAAATTGGAAATGAGTTGTCATGGCAGAACCCTCCCATCGCTTATTATTACCAGCGATCGCTTCTTGAATATTCTTATTATCTCCTAGAAACTCCAACGGCACAGCGATCGCCTGAACCTTCTAGGTGCGATCGTCGTCAAATCTAGCTGTGACGCAAATCTGGCCGGAGTGCGATCGCGATCGCACTGGGGAATTTTTCTAACTCGAAGCGAGGCGATCGCTCATCCTTTGGAACTTCCCGAAACCAGAGGAATCGGGGAATGTAGCGGAACTGAGTCGGACAACGGGCGATCGCCTGATCACAGAGTTGCAAATCCGGAAAACTCAACACCGCCACTGCCGCTTGAGTCAAATTATCCTCTTCCTGATATCCCCCATCCACCCCCGCCACATATCGAACCTGTGGCAAGTCATCTTCCACAATCACCTGTCCCCGTAACTCTTCCTGAATCGCAGTCGCCTCCTCCACCCTCTGCGGCCAACTTTGCGGCTTTTCAATTTTCATAACATTTTATTACTTTTGGGACAATCTTCTGGATTCCGGTTTAACATTTTAAGAGTCACTCAATTGCGATCGAGCTTTGGGGGACAGAAATAGCCAGCCAGTCCCTGGGAGCATCACAGTCAACCCTAGACCCCTCTGGACTTAAACTCTTAAAAACTTAAGAAAAATTTTATAAAGGTTCGGAATGGGGTCTTTCCGAGAAACAGTAAGTTTCAACATCATTAAGGTAAATCAAAATGCCAGCTAAAACCAGTTATTCTTACGACTCCAAAACCATTGTCTGGATTTCCGGTTCCGTTATTGGGGCGATTTTCTTGTTAATCTTAGCCTCCAGTTTAAAGCCCTTTGTGATTATCAACGCCGGGGAACGCGGCGTGGTCATGAAATTTGGAAAAGTCCAGGAAGGCATCCTCAATGAAGGGATTCACGGAATTGTACCCATTGTCACTCGCGTGGAAACCCTCAGCGTTCGGGTCCAAAAAGATGAACTTAAAGCCGATGCTGCTTCTAAAGATTTACAGTATGTTACCATTAACGTCGCCCTCAATTGGCGCGTAGATCCCACCCAAGTGAATACAGTTTATCAGACCATTGGCGATGAAACTCAAATTGTCAACCTGATTATTTCTCCTGCCGTTTCCGAAGTGGTTAAAGCGGCTACAGCTAAAAACAATGCCGAAGAAATCATCACGCGACGCGGAGAATTAAAAGCAGAAATCGATAGAGATATTCGAGAACGACTAGCTACTTATGGCGTTCTAGTTGATGATATTTCATTGGTCAACATCGAATTTTCTCCCGAGTTTGCTAAAGCCATTGAAGCTAAACAAATTGCCGAACAAGAAGCCAGACGAGCGTCATTTATTGCTCAAAAAGCCGAACAAGAAGCCTTTGCTGAGATTAATCGGGCCAAAGGTCAAGCCGAAGCCCAGCGATTGTTACGAGAAAACCTAACACCATCGATTCTCCAAAAAGAAGCAATTGAAAAGTGGAATGGACAGTTTCCCCTGGTGATGGGGGGTGACGGAGCATTGCCTTTTATTAATATTACCCCCCCTGCTTCTACCGCTAATCCCTAACTCTAAAGGAGGCGGGAAATGTCATCAATTTACCTAAAAATATTGGGTCTGGTTTCACTTTCCCGTCCTCCAGTGTCAAAATAGAGGGGGAGTAGTTTCGAGACAGACAAACCCATGACTTCCAACGAGACCCGGCGATCGCTTCCTCTCCCTCCCGGAAAATTCGGATTACCCGTCATTGGCGAAACCCTGAGCTTTTTGCGCGATGCCGACTTCAACGACAAGCGCAACCAAAAATACGGGTTAGTCTACAAAACCAACATTTTCGGACAACGCACTGTGATGATGAGTGGTTCTGAAGCGAACCGCTTTTTGTTCACCCATGACAATAGCTATTTTAGCGCCACTTGGCCTTATAGTACCCGCACCTTACTCGGTCCCCAATCCCTCGCCACCCAAAGCGGTAACGAACATACCAGTAGAAGGCGCTTAATGGTCCAGGCATTTCTTCCCAAGGCGATCGCCGGATATCTTCCTGCCATGGAACCACTCACCCATCGCTATCTCCAACAATGGGAAACCCTCGGAGAAATGACCTGGTATCCCGAACTTAGAACCTATATGTTTGACATTGCCAGCACCTTATTAATTGGCACAGAAACCGGGTCCGAAACTGCCTATCTCAGCCAAATTTTTAAAACCTGGTGTGAGGGATTATTTTCAATTCCCATTAATCTCCCTTGGACCCCATTTGGAAAAGCCCTGCGTTGCCGAACCTTACTCCTCGAAAAAATTGCAGAAATTGTCCAGCGCCGTCAACAAGAAACTGACTTTAAAACTGATGCATTAGGCTTACTTTTAGCCGCCAAAGATGAAGCGGGAAATGGATTAACCTTAGAAGAACTCAAAGACCAAGTATTGCTCCTGCTCTTTGCCGGTCATGAAACCCTAACATCCTCCCTTTCTTCCTTCTGTCTCTTGCTGGCACAACATCCCCAAGTCATCACCAAACTGCGCGAGGAACAGCAAAAAGTCGGATTTAACGGGTCTCTCACGATGGAAATGCTCAAAGAAATGACCTACTTAGAACAGGTCATCAAAGAAGTGCTAAGACTAATCCCCCCCGTAGGCGGAGGATTTCGCCGGGTGGTCCAATCTTGTGAATTTAATGACTATCAAATCCCGGAAGGGTGGATGGTTTTGTATCAGATAAATCAAACCCATCAAGATAGTTCAATTTATCCCAATCCCCAAGAATTTGACCCCGATCGCTTCAGTGCAGACCGGATGGAAGAGAAGCAAAAAGCCTTTGGATTCATCCCCTTTGGCGGAGGTGCGCGAGAATGTGTGGGTAAGGCATTTGCGATGTTAGTCTTGCGGGTATTTGGAACCCATTTAGTCCAGGGTTATGACTGGGAATTGTTGCCAGACCAAAATTTAGAATTAGCAATCGTACCCACCCCCTCTCCTCGGGATGGATTGCGGGTCAAGTTTAGCCGAAGAAGAACATCCTAGATTTGGCATTTAAAAACAATTGTAGGGTGGGAAAAAGCCCACCTTTTAATGTTTAGGTAAATCCCATCTTCTAGCGTTGAACATTCTCCAACGGTCACTTCAGGTAAGCCCCCTATTAACTTGAGATGATTTTCCGTAAACAGAAGCTCAAAAATTTTTAGGTTGAAAGGGTGGGTCCCACAAAACACCTAAGTTTTATCAGTTTAGAGCTTAACTTGGACCCAGCTAACTAAATTTAATGATTTTTTCAGGATTGGGCGGACTTATCAAGACTCTATTTTTCAACCGAAGGAGCTATAAGTCTTCATTTTGTGACTTATAGTCCGTGGACTTATAGCCATCGGGATGAGATTATTTGGAGTTAATTACCAGGTGCTAAACGTGACCCGTGAATTAATTAACAGAGTGGCTTATACGCTAAAACAACTTCGTAAAGCTAAAGGATTGAGTCAAGAAGAACTTGCTGAAAGAGCGAGTCTTGATAGAACCTATATTTCTGGAGTTGAACGCGGGGTCAGAAATATAACTCTTGAGTCTCTGGAATTGATAATTTGTGCCTTAGATTGCTCAATTGAGACTTTTTTGAAAAAGCTACTTGAAGACCAACCTGACTAAAGATAGAGATGTCTAAACTTAAGAATCTTCCAAATTTACTTAAGGTCCTAAAGGATAAGATTGATAAAACAGGTCAAACACGTGGAGCTGACGATGATGTAATATACCAAAATCGTGTAAAACGAAACAACACTGTCTTAATTCCCTATAAGAGGTGGGATCAAGTAAGCTCGCCACCTTCAGGTGAAAGCTCCTTTGAAAACGGATTTATCTGCCTAATCACACCGGAAGACTACTTTAGAAATTCAAACATTGAATCTGATCTGCGAGCAAAGTCTTTGGCTTTAGGAGTAAATGCCCTGGTGTTTTACCAAAAGCGTTCAGACTGGGTAAAATATAATCCTGAAACGTTAGGATGGAGTCCTGCAAATAACAGAAGAAGTCCTTTACAAGGTAATTATGTAGCACGAGTTGCAGCTACTACAAGTAAAAAGGGTGAAAAAATTTGTAGAGGCTTTAATACTGGCAAACCAAAAGGTGCTGGTATTCGACTATTTGAATACGCATCTTCGACACAAATTAAAGAATGCGGTTTACAACTAGAAGCACTTTTTTGGATGTGCTATGATTCTCTCGATTCAGTATGTAAATCGGAAATAGAAATTGATGAAGCGACTAAAAGGAGAGATTACTGTTTCACAGAAGCAAACTCTAAGGAACTGTTAGATAATAATCGTTTAAAGCAAGCGCGTCTGATTAATAACGAAGGTTATACTACTTGTCCTTTATGCTTAGAACGTCTTTCAAGCCATGAATTTTTTCAAAGATTAGTACAAGCAACAGGTAGAGAAGTACATGATTTAACTGTAACTGAGGTCAACTTATTTCACATTAAAGAGCTAAGATATGGTGAATATAATCATAAAACCTATAACCTGGGGTGGGGTCATCATCACTGTAATGTTGTCGTTAGAGACAGTGGGATAGACGAAACTCTAAAATGGATGCATGAAGTCTTGAATAAAAATATTGAAAACGGCCATTTTTTAGTTTAAAAAAGGGTTAGTTGGTAGTTTGATACAGATACCTTTATAATATCTTCAGAGATTTGACTGCCAGTAGTTGCAACTGCTTGTAGTCTCTCGGAAATACTATTTACCCATTTCTCTTCAATCTCTATAGAAATACTTTTTCTGGCTAAGATTTTAGAGGCAATTGACGTATTACCCGAACCAGCAAAGCAGTCTAATACAATATCACCCTTATAAGTTGTAGCTTCTATTGCATGCTTCAACATATCTAATGGTTTTTCAGCAGGATGTTTGCCTTTATAGGGTCTTACAGAAGGAAATGTCCAGACATCAGTATATTCTTTGCTGCCATCAACGTCGAAGACTCTAATTACATCTTCATAAGGTGGCATCATATCTATTTTTCCAGTGCTTATGACTGCTTCACAAATTTTTTGGTATTGCTCTCTACTAGGTGTATTTCTTCCCGCTTCCCAATTAGAAACTGCACCTCCATGATTTACTCTTCCATAAGCACCAATCCTCTCAGTAAGCTGATGACCTGATAATCCTGCTTTTGTTCTTACATCTCGCAGAAATTCACCAAAGGGAGAGCGATTTAGATTGCCTTCCATAGCTGGTTCAGCAAAGATGATTCTCTCTGAATGAGAATACCACTGTCGTAAAGATTCTTTTTTCATTTTTCCTTTCCACCCATCAAACCCAGGATCGTTTGGTTTTGTCCAAACAATATGGGACAAAATGTTGAAATCTTCTGAAAAAAGAACTTCTAAACGCGCTGCCATAGAGGAATCACAGAAGAAAAAGAAAGAGCCATTTTGCCTTAGAATGCGTCGCCACTCTTTTGAATAAGATTTTATCCATTCCAAATAATGAGCATCTTTTTTGAAGGATGTATCACCATAAATATTCTTTTTCTTAGTCACATGATAGGGTGGATCCGTTAAGATAAGGGAGACGGAATTATCAGGAATTAATTTAATAAGTTCTAGTGAATCACCCTGCGCTAAGATAGTCTCCTCAGTTTCGGTGTGAATATGTTTTCTTAGGGCCTGACTAATTTTATTGTAATCTTCGTCTCTACTTGTCATGTAATCGATCATAAATCCATCTTATAGTGACTTATAGTCTACACCTTTTAGGGCAGCGCGTCAAACCCATAATTAGAGGAATTTTCTCCCTAGGGCTTTGAATTGCAGCGTACTGGATTCTTAACGTGGTTTCAGCAACTTGAGGCTTTCTGTATTCTGTATAGTTTTCCCACAGTTTTGATAAGTCGGGTATTGCTTAGGATTAATCCTATCACTAACAGGAAGAGGGTATTTAGGCTAATCTTCATTAAGAGAGAGGTAGAGATAACTTGTCTCTAGCTCCTTCTCAATCTCCCCTACTATAATCTGTGCTTTCTTCCAGTTTTCAGGAGTATTAATATCTAATCGAGTGCTGATATATCGTTTCTTAGGCCCTAATGTTCTTGGTCGTTGTAACCGTAGCTTGTTACGGAACACCTCAATCCCTATAGTCCCTTTCGATACTCTTGTAAAAGCCACCTCTATCAAAACTCTAGCTCGTCAACATAGGTATGATAGCCAAGCGATCGCCAAAAAGCAATATCTAAATCCAAAAAGGAAAGAAGCCTAACTTTCCAAAAAGCTAGACTCTGTATGTTTATTAAATGCGGACGGGGAGACTCGAACTCCCACATCAAAGACACTAGAACCTAAATCTAGCGCGTCTACCAATTCCGCCACGTCCGCATAAGTTCATCTTAGCAGAGGTTGCTCTCTTGCACAAGCATTTTGTGCCAACCCCCAAAAATCTGGATTCCTCATCCCTTCATCCCCATGAGAGTGACTTCCCAGACGAGGCGGGGACTGGCATAACTGAGGAGATAGCGTCTGGCGCGATCGAGGAGATGGAGGGGATTCGCGTTGAAGGTCCCGCGCTGTTGGGAGGATAACCAATATGCCTGTTGCAGATATTCAATCAGCCAGAGTTGGGACTCGGTGTCGAGACTGCGATCGATTTCTTTGGCAATTTCTAATGCTTGTTTGGTGGAGAGGGAAGGTTTGAGGGGTTTTTCCAGGAGTTCGGCAGGGATTTCCTGGAGTTTTTCCCAACAGGCGATCGCCGTTCCTGGAGACCCCTGTGCCATTGCCAATACCGCCGGATTTTCCAAAATCTGCGGGTATCCCACGGTTGCCAACACTTCCCCCATCTGTGCATCGGTGAGGCGATAAAAGGGAATTCGCTGACATCGAGAAACTAAGGTGGGGAGGAGAGAATCAATTCCCGGTGCAATTAAAATGATACTCGCTCGTCCCGGTTCTTCCAGGGTTTTGAGCAATCCATTGGCAGCACTTTCTTTCATGGTTTGTGCCTCTTCTAGGACCACCACCTTGCGGAGGGCCTCTAAAGGATGGCGTCCCAAAAATTCCCCGATTTGACGGATTTGTTCGAGGCGAATTTGCGGGGGGGATTTGCGCTTAAATCCGGTTGCTGCCGCTTCTGTGGCGGTGAGCATTTTGCCTTTATCCAGATAGGTGGGTTCTATCCAGAGTAAATCCGGGTGATTTTCCAGTTTGCGGGTGGATGGAGGGGTTGCGCCGGGATTTCTGGCGGTGAGGAGGAGTTCGAGGAAATACCGCGCTGCCAAACTGCGACCCACACCGGGAGCACCGGCAAAGAGGTAGGCAGGTGCAATGCGATCGCGATATACTGCCTGATTCAGGAGTTCGACAGCCTGGGGTTGTCCAATGAGTTTAGCAAAAACGGTCATAAATTTTAGTTTTTAAAATTTAGAGTGGAGAGTGCAAAGATAGTAAGTAGATGTCCTAGGGTTCAACCTTCTATCATGTCAGCGATCGCCCAAACTTTATCCAGTATTCTTGGTTCCGACGGTGTTATTGAGTGGGATAGTCTGGATTCGCCTACTCAACAGCGTCTCCGTCTCGCTTTTCCGGAGTCTTCCCTGCCGCATTGCATTGCCTATCCCTCAACTCAAGCTCAACTCGCTGAGGCGATCGCCGCTATTGCTGCCAATCGCTGTGCCTGGGTCCCTGCTGGGTCCTTGAGTAAAATCGATTGGGGTGGGGTGCCTTCGGGGGTGCAAGTAATTTTGAGTACCGCACGTCTGAATCGCCTGATTGAACACGCCGTGAATGATTTAACGGTGACGATGGAAGCGGGGATGAGTTTAGCCTCGTTACAGTCTATTCTCGCAGATGCGGGTCAGTTTTTGGCTTTAGACCCTGCTTATGGCGATCGCACTACTTTGGGAGGAATTGTTGCCACTGGGGATACTGGCAGTTGGCGACAACGGTATGGGGGAGTGCGCGATCAACTGTTGGGGGTTACCTTCGTGCGATCGGATGGAGAGTTGGCGAAGGCAGGGGGTCGCGTAGTGAAGAATGTGGCGGGATATGATTTGATGAAATTATTCACCGGGTCTTACGGCACATTGGGGATGATTTGTCAAGTCACATTTCGAGTTTATCCTCAACCGGAGGCATCGGGTACGGTGATGTTGTCCGGGGAGACAGGGGCGATCGCCTCTGCTAGTCAAACTTTACTCGCTTCGGCCCTCACTCCAACAGCAGCAGATTTATTATCCCCTGGATTGGTGAAACAACTGGGGAGAGGGGAAGAGATGGGATTGCTAGTGCGCTTCCAAAGTGTAGCAGAAAGTGTGCAGGAACAATCGGCCAGGTTGATGGCAGTGGGGGAAACGTTAGGATTAAAGGGGACTTGTCATACTCAGAAGGACGAGGCGGATTTATGGCAAGGATTGAGAGAACGAATGCAACTGGATGGCACATTCGGGGCGATCGGCTGCAAAATAGGAATACGTCCTACAGAAGCGGTGGCAGCGTTATCCAAATTTGCGGCACTTTCTGAGGGCAGTGGATTGGGTCAAATTCATGTCAGTAGTGGATTAGGTTGGTTGCAGTTTGCGGAGGGGACGGTGAAAGAGTCGGTTTTATCGATGCGGCAATTCTGTCAATCTTCAGGAGGGTTTTTGAGTGTAATGGTTGCACCGATTTCGGTTAAAAATCAGGTCGATGTTTGGGGGTATCAGGGAAATGCTCTGGAGGTGATGCGAAAGATTAAGCAGCAGTTTGATTCAGATAATATTTTAAGTCCTAATCGTTTTGTTGGGGGAATTTAATTATTATTAAAGTGTCTGTCCCCCGTTTGTAGTAACGACTTCAGTCGTTCTCTTAAGTTCGTAGTAACGACTGAAGTCGTTCTCTTAAGTTCGTAGTAACGACTTCAGTCGTTTCCGGGTTAAGCATGAGTGTTTGTAGTAACGACTTCAGTCGTTATCTGGGTTAAGCATGAGTGTTTGTAGTAACGACTTCAGTCGTTTCCGGGTTAAGTATGATTGTTCGTAGTAACGACTTCAGTCGTTATCCGGGTTAAGCATGATTGTTCGTAGTAACGACTTCAGTCGTTATCCGGGTTAAGCATGAGTTAGGAGAAGTAATGAGATTTTGGGATTGATGAAAAAAGGGAAAACGACTGAAGTCGTTACTACGAACTAAGAAAGAGAACGACTGAAGTCGTTACTACGAACTAAGACAAGAGAACGACTGAAGTCGTTACTACGAACAAAGACAAGAGAACGACTGAAGTCGTTACTACGAACTGGGAAAGAGAACGACTGAAGTCGTTACTACGAACTGGGAAAGAGAACGACTGAAGTCGTTACTACGAACGTTGGAGAATATATTGAGTTGATGAATATGAAACCTGTGGAATCTACTATTGCGGCTAAATCTAGTAACTTTTTGGGACAAAATCCGCATTTGAATGAGTTAAGCGAGTCGGAAGGGATGCCGGGATTTGATGCTCAACATCCACCGGATCCGAAACTGATTGATACTTGTGTTCATTGTGGGTTTTGTTTGTCTACTTGTCCGAGTTATCGGGTGATTGGGAAGGAAATGGATTCGCCGCGAGGACGGATTTATTTGATGGATGCGATCGCCAATGGAGAAGCGCCTCTGGCAGAGGGGACGGTGGAGCATTTTGATAGCTGTTTGGGATGTTTAGCTTGTGTCAGCACTTGTCCCTCGGGGGTGCAGTATGATAAATTGCTGGCGGCAACTCGTCCTCAAGTTGAGCGCAATTATGAACGGTCCCTAGGCGATCGCCTGATTCGTAGTCTCATCTTTAACCTATTCCCCTATCCCAATCGTCTGCGCCCTTTATTGGTTCCGCTTTATCTGTACCAAAAGTTGGGAATGCCAAAGTTAGTGCGGCAGACGGGATTATTAAAGAAAATTTCCCCGCGATTGGCGGCGATGGAGTCAATTTTACCGAATATTACCCAGGAGTTTTTCAAGGGAAACTATCCCGATGTGATTCCGGCACAAGGGGAGAAACGGTATCGAGTGGGGATGTTACTTGGATGTGTACAGCGGTTATTTTTTAATCCGGTGAATGAGGCAACGGTGCGGGTTTTAACTGCCAATGGCTGTGAGGTGGTGATTCCGAAGGGACAGGGATGTTGTGCGGCTTTACCGGCACATCAAGGACAAGAAGAACAGGCACAGGCGATCGCCCGTCAGATGATTGATAGTTTTGAAGGCACTGAGGTTGATTTTATCATTATCAATGCGGCAGGATGTGGTCATACTCTAAAAGAATATGGTCACATTCTCCAGGATGACCCGAATTATCGCGAGAAAGCTAAAGCCTTTGCCAATCAGGTAAAAGATGTCCAAGAATTCCTAGCAATGGTGGGATTAACAGCTCAACTTTCTCCCTTAACAGAAGGAAAATTAACCGTAGTGTATCAGGATGCTTGTCATCTGTTACATGGTCAAAAAATTAGTCAGCAACCGCGCCAGATTCTGAAACAAATTCCGGGGGTGGAACTGAAAGAACCGATTGATGCGGCGTTATGTTGTGGCAGTGCGGGAGTTTATAATATGCTCCAGCCGGAGGTATCGGAAGAGTTGGGTCAGCAAAAAGTGGAGAATTTGCTGAATACAGGGGCCGAGTTAATTGCCTCTCCCAATCCCGGTTGTGCGTTGCAAATTCAAAAGCATTTGCAGTTAGCGGGTCACGATATTTCGCTGATGCACCCGATGGAATTATTAGATTTATCCATTCGGGGGGTACGGTTGAAATAGGGGTGGGGGTGCGTCAGAATGTAGAGGTCCTGATGGTAGGAATGAGTGAGATTCTGACGCACCCTTGAAGGCTAAAAAAACAGCAAACGGATAAAAAGTAGACACATTTTCGATGGAGTTAAGGAAAGCCGGTTAAGTCAAGTCTTGGATCAGTCTTTCCAACTCGTTGCGGAGTTGGCGGGTATTGGGGTTGGCGGGTTCGATTTCCAGGGACTTATCAAAGGCGAGGAGGGCTTGTTGCAGCAGGGGAATAGCTTCGTTGGGATTGGGTTTTTCTCCAGCAAAGAGGATGAGGGATCCGCCAAAATTCAGCCAGCCACTGGCTTCGGTTCTGTCTCCCCAGTTGCCATCGCCGGTGAGTGCGCGGCGACAGGATTCTACTGCGTCTTGATAGCGATCGAGTTGCAGGAGGGCGACGCAGCGGTTGGTTAAGCCGAGGGAATAGTCAGGTTTGAGGGTAACTGCCCGATCGCAAGCGGCGATCGCCTCGTTGAAGCGCTGTTGCTCAACCAGATTGCTACATTCGTTTCCCCAGGCTTTATGGGTGTTTTCTGGGGCTTGGGCGATTTCAGCCCTGGCATTCACCGCCCACTGGGAGTCAAGTTCCGCATCAGGGGCAGTGGCAGCGAAGACAGGCATTTCCAGGCACAGACAGGCTGCTGCCGTGAGGAGTCCAGATCCAAGGAGATGGGGTTTCATTGTGACGATTTGTGAACGGAGGAGTTTACTTTGACTATGAAACCACACCTGTTACCTAAAATGTCAAGTTTAATGATAAAATTTTTACCCCTTTTGTCTCTGATTAGAGAAAGTTATAGCGGGGAGTGAGGATGACTTATATAATGTCCCTTCGATGAGCCACTTAGAAACCGGGTTTCTGCCAGAATCTCTGCATTTTTGCCCCAAATTAAGGAGTGGGAGCATCTTGTTCCCGTTCATTGAGACGGACACTCTATAAACCGGAATTGCCCCTACTCAGGATCGGGGAAATGCCGCCCCATCCTGAGTAGGGGCGGAAAAAATAACGACTATATCAGTCGCTATTCCGTTGAGTGAGATAAAAAAGTGTCGATCGCCCAGTAAACAGAAGCGGATCACAGTGGCGATCGCGCTTTCAAAAGATCAGGTGAGGAATCACCGAGATTCGGCTGGGAATAGCTTACGCACTCACTTTGAGCCATCCGCGCCGCACTGCATAAAACAAGCGATGGACGAGCAACGCATCTTCCCGACTCAGGGCATTATTCAGTAACGCCACCTGAAGGCGATGCTGTTCGATCGCGGTTAGTTTCCCAGAAAACCAAGCTTGCGCGAACAGCTCAGTGAGGTTATCTTCCAGATTCAGAGTAGGTGCTGGCATAAGTTCGGATTCAACTCTACTGCGCTTCTAGTGTGCAGCACCAAGTTGAGGTGAGCCGTGATTTGAGTATTACTTCCCCCTTGGATTAATCACCTCTAGTTGTGATTCAAATCGCAGCACATTGCGATTTCCTGTAGCACCTGTGTCAACACCGGGTGGGTGTTAATACGGAATTCGGTTATTAAAAGTCTATAAAAACCCACACCCTCAAGGGTGGGGCTACACGGACGAAGCCCGCCTGCGCGGGCTCAAAACGAAAACCGACTTTTACCAACCGGATTTGGTATTAATACGGAATTCGGTTGCTCTAGGTCTATAAAAACCCGCAGCGTCAAGCCTGGGGCTATACGGACGAAGCCCGCCTGCGCGGGCTAAAAGCGAAAACCGACTTTTACCAACCGGATTTGGTATAACACCTAGCCCTGTCAAGGTTGTTGCATCAAGATGACCCCTAAAGGGGTCACTACGAACGTTTGTAGTGACCCCTTTAGGGGTTGCTCACCCTCTCTCCCGCATCACTCCGGCAGCATTTCCAAACAGAGTTGGCGGAAATGATCCCCGCGTTGCTCAAAGTTTTGATATTGATCGAAACTGGCACAAGCGGGAGACAATAGGACCACCTGGGCTTCCAGTTCTTCCGCTAATTCGGCCCCCCGAATCACCGCCCGTTCCATGCCATAGACGATTTCATAGCGCTCATTCCCCACTTGTTCTAAGCGTTTGGCAAAGGCATCGGCAGCATCACCAATCAGCAACACTTGGGCAACTTTCGCCTCAATCATTTGCAACCAACCCGTATCATCCCCTTCTTTCGCTTCACCGCCCGCAATTAAAATCACCGGCGCAGCAACGGAGGCTAACCCCACTTGTGCCGCATCGTAGTTGGTGGCTTTACTATCATTAATAAACTCAATTCCATGCCACGTGCGAATCCGTTCCAAACGGTGAGCCACCCCGGGGAAGTTGGCAACAGCATCGGCGATCGCCTCTTTATCAATTCCCGCCAATCGTGCCACACCCACCGCCATTAACAGATTTGTGAGGTTATGTTCCCCGGGCATTTTCAATGCATCAACTGGCACGATCGCCTCGCCCATTGCTACCACCCAACCCTCTTCAATATAAACGCCCTTCTCGGGATTTCCTAATAACTCGCTTTTGCCTTTAATGCTCGTCCAGCAGGCATTCGGCCAGCGATCGCTTAAACTTTTTCTTAAGTAAGGGTCATCTCCATTTAAGACTTTTTGCTTAGAGCGTTCCAACAGAGACGCCTTAATATTAAAATAATTTTCTAACGTACCATGACGGCTCAAATGATCCGGCGTAAAGGTCGTCCAAACCCCAATTTGCGGCGCTACCGTTTCTGATGCCTCGACTTGATAGCTACTAATTTCCGCAATCACCCAATCAGGATACTCAGGAGTTGCCCGGTCCTCGCCAAACCCGTTTAACGCCAACTCCGTCGCTGCATACCCAATATTGCCACAAGCCGGTGCATTCAACCCTGCCGCTTGAAAAATTGCAGCAATTAAAGCGGTAGTCGTCGTTTTCCCATTGGTTCCCGTAATCCCCACCCAGGGACAAGCGTTGAGATTGCGCCAAGCTAATTCCATTTCCCCCAGGGTAGTAATTCCCATTTGCCGCGCCGTTACCAAGGCGGGAAGATCCCAGGGAACCCCCGGACTGACGACCACCCAATCCAAAGACTTTTCCGGTTCAAAGGACTGATTGAGGTGTACGTCGATGCCATCAGCAGCCAACAGTTGTTGTTGTTGTCGCAAGGCGTCATTGTCTGAGCGATCGCTCAAGGTGACATCCCATCCTTGCTTTTTTAATAACCGCCCTGCGGCCACCCCTGACCGTCCTAGTCCAATGATATGAGCCTTTGGCATACTTTTAAGGATCGAATTTTTTTAAAGTTTAACCTTAATTTTACCGTTTGTTGCTCCGTCTAACGGGGGTTTTCTCTGCAAAAAGATTTCCGAGTGGGAACCATCAGTAGCACCCGATGGGTTACTGCTATTGATTAAGTTGGTGCATCACCCCTTCGGGACCTTTCCGGTGGCCCTTTCCTCTTAGGAGTAGGGGCGATTCGAGAATCCCCCGAAAAACCCCACCCCCATGTTCACCAAAAACCCCTCCCTGTAGGGGCGATTCTCGAATCGCCCGAAAAACCCACCCCCGATTTTTCTCCAAAAACCCCCTGTAGGGGCGATTCGAGAATCGCCCAAAAAACCCCACCCCGATTTTTCTCCAAA
>JAABSJ010000112.1 GCA_011390515.1 Oscillatoria sp. | reverse complement strand
AATGCCGCACAACGGGGGGAACAATTACGCCAGGGATTAGAGGCGATCGCCACTAAATATCCGAATCTAATTGCCGAAGTGCGCGGTTGGGGACTGATTAATGGTCTGGAGTTGTCTGCCGAGACGGAAATGACGTCGATTGAAATTGTCAAAGCGGCAATGGCAGCCGGATTATTACTGGTTCCCGCCGGACCGAAAGTGGTGCGGTTTGTTCCGCCTTTGATTGTTACTGAGTCAGAAATAGAGGAAGCATTAGCAACAATTAGCAAGGCGATCGCGCAATTGAGTGCTTAATTCTAACCCCGGAGGGGATTGAGGGCGATCGCACACCCGGTTTCAGTCGGGAAACCGGGTTTTCAGGGTTGCGATGGCCGTTCCCACAGTTATTCGCGTACATTTTGGGAGTGCGTAAAGCCTACGGCATAGCTCCGCTTACCGCGTAGCGTGTGCGCGTTTCCCAAACATCTTGCTCGTTCTTGTCAATAGCGAGCAAGATGCTCGCACTCCGTCCATATTCTAACCATCGGATCTGTACCTCAACGGACTGGGAATCGCTAGATGGCAACGGATGAGATTAAATCTCCAGAGGAAAACTGGAGATTTTGACCCATTGCGGGTCACCACTGAGTCAAAATCCTATACAATCAATTGAGAAAGAGCGGTTTGCCTCTCAACCCTAAGCCCTAAATCGGTATTATTAAGTCATCATGGGTCATGAGTCTGTCCAAGACAAGGATAAAAAACCCGATCGCCAAATTACTGCGCCCTCTGTTCCGGTTGCCGATGCATCCTTGAAGACTCAGGGCGAGGCGGGGAGGACCCCGTTAGAACGAGTGGGCTTCCTTCCCCCCTGGGTGACCTTAATTCTCGTGATAGCGGCGATCGCCATTGGGGGATATTCGATTTACACTTTATTACAGACCCGACCCGTAACTCCCGAAAGCGGAACTCCTACCCCCATTGACGCCCCTCCCCTTCTGCAATATGTGAGTGCATTGGGACGAGTAGAACCGGCCTCCCAAGTGATTGAAGTCTCTGCACCCAACGCCATGCAGGGAGACCGATTGGGACAATTATTAATTGAGGAAGGAGATCGGGTGCGTGCAGGTCAAACCATCGCGATTTTAGACAGTCGCGATCGCCTCAGCGCACAACTCGAACAAGCGAAACAACAGGTAAAAATCGCCCAAGCGAAATTAGCACAAGTCAAAGCCGGGGCCAAAAGTGGTGAGATTGCCGCCCAAGAAGCGGTGATCGCCCGCTTACAGGCTCAGATTCCCAGGGATCTGGCGGTTCAGGATGCCACCATCGCTCGTCTTCGTGCTCAGGTGGAAGGGGATATCGCCGCACAAGACGCAACCATTGACCGGGTTTCCGCCCAATTAGAGGGAAATGTTACCGCTAGGGAAGCCGGGATTTCTCGATTACAGGCGGAACTCCAGGGTCAGATTTTGACTCAAGAGGCGACGATCGCCCGCTTGCAAGCCGAACTCACAGGCCAAAGGGCGGCCCAACAAGCGACCCTTTCTCGCTTAGAAGCTCAGATTCAAGGCGATCGCGCCGCACAACAAGCCACCATCGCCCGCTTGCAAGCGGAACGCGATGAGAGACTCGCCGCCCAACAAGCGATCATTTCCCAATTGCAGGCGAAACTCCAAAATGCGGGGATAGAGTTCCGACGCTACGATCAACTTTACCAGGAAGGTGCGATTAGTGCCTCGGTCTATGATACCAAACGCCTGGATGTGGAAGTTGCTCTACAAGAGGTGAAAGCGGCGAATGCTAGACTCGAAGAACTCGATCGCACGACTCGTCAGCAACAGTTAGAAGAGATCGCCACCTTAGAAAAAATTAACGAAACCGGGGCAAAACTCCTGGAGGAAGCCCGGGCCACTCTCACTAAAATTGAGGGAACCGTGGGGAAGCAGATAGAAGAGGCTGTGACGAATTTGCAACGAGTCCGGGCCACTGCAGCGGAACAATTGCAGGAAGAACAAGCGGTGTTAAATCAACTGGACCGCACGGGTCAAGCGGAACTGAGTGAGGCAGAAGTGAAGCAGGAACAACTCCAAAAAGTGGGTCGGGAACAACTCAATGAGGCAGTCGTCACTCGCGATCGGATTCGGACGACGGGGGAACAGCAACTCCAGGAAGCCCGAGCCATTTTAGAGAGTATCTCCGAAGTGCGAACCGTGGATGTGCAATTGGCCGAGGCGGAGGTGGATAGTGCGATCGCCGCTGAAGCCGAAGCCCAGGCGCGTTTGGATGAAGCTTATGTGCGCTCACCGATTGACGGTCAAGTGCTGGCGATTCAAACGCGACCCGGGGAAAGTATTGCTCAAGATCAAGGCATCGTGGCGATCGCGCAAACGGACCGAATGTTTGTGGTGGCTGAGGTGTATGAAACCGATATTCGCTATGTGCGCTTGGGTCAACGGGTGACCATTACCAGTCAGGCGGTGGATGGAGAATTATTCGGGACCGTGGATCACATCGGGTTACAAATTGGCAAAAAAGATGTTCTGGATACGGATCCGACTGCGGATACCGATGCCCGAGTGGTGGAAGTGAAAATTCGCCTCGACCCCGATGACAGTCAACGGGTTTCCGGGTTAACCAATTTACAAGTGGAGGTGATTATTGCCACCCTGTCATCGTCAACGGTTCCCAGCAGTCCTTCCAGTCCCTTAGATTTACCTGTCACCACTCCCGAGTAAACTAGCACGATCATGATGTTTAGAAAAATTCCTTTAGCTTGGTTACAATTGTCTCGGGAAAAAAGCCGCCTGTTGGTGGCGATCGCCGGGATTGCCTTTGCAGATATTTTGATGTTTATGCAGTTGGGATTTCGCGATGCCCTGTTTGATAGTTCGACTCGGTTGCACCAGAGTTTGACGGGAGATATCGTGTTAATCAGTCCGCGATCGCAAGCGTTGATTTCCATGCAGTCTTTTTCCCGACGTCGCCTCTACCAAACCTTGGCGGTCCCTGACGTGCAAGCAGTCAGTCCTTTATATCTGGCGATCGGGACTTGGAAAAATCCGGTGAATAAAAGCGATCGCTCGATTTTAGTGTTGGGGATTGACCCGACTCAATCACCGTTTAAAATGCCAGAAGTTAGTGCAAAACTAGATGAAATTAAGCGCTCAGATATTGGGCTATTTGACCGGGATGCTCGTCCAGAATTCGGACCCATTCCGCAACTGTTGCAAGAAGGTCAGGGGGTGAAAACTGAAGTGGGCGGGCGGAGAATTGAAGTCCGGGGATTGTTTAGTTTGGGTGCTTCTTTTGGGGCTGATGGCAGTTTGATTACCAGTGAATTAACGTTTTTAAGATTGTTTAAACGGCGGAGTATTCATGAGGTGGATGTGGGGTTAATTCATTTGAAACCCGGGGCGAATGTGGAAGCAGTCATCGCCCAGATTCAGTCTCGCTTACCCCAGGATGTGCTGGTCCTGAGTCATCAGGGGTTTATTGAGCGTGAACAGAACTATTGGAGGACTCGGACGGCGATCGGGTTCGTGTTTACCCTGGGGACAATTATGGGGTTTATGGTGGGAATTGCGATCGTTTATCAGATTTTATATACCGATGTTGCCAGTCATTTGGCGGAATATGCCACCCTGAAGGCGATGGGATATGCGGATTTGTACTTTGTGGGAGTTGTATTACAAGAAGCGGTGATTTTAGCGATTTTAGGGTATATTCCGGCCTTTGCGATCGCCAAATTTTTATTATATACTTTAACGCGCAATGCCACCCGGTTACCCATTGCCATGACTCCAGAACGGGCAGTTTTGGTTCTGCTTCTCACTTTGATCATGTGCGCCATTTCCGGGGCAGTCGCCTTGCGAAAATTGCGCGATGCCGACCCGGCAGATATTTTTTAGTCAGAGTTTCCGCTTAAATTTCAAACCGCTAACAATTCAAGTGATTATGAATGTTTATCCCGCCTCTAGTTTCAACGCTCAAAAGGTTTCTTCCCGGCCCTCTGCGGTGGTAGAAATTGAAAAGGTTAATCATTATTTTGGGAAAGGGTCTCTGCGGAAACAGATTTTATTTGAGATTAAATTAACGATTTATTCGGGAGAAATTGTTTTAATGACCGGACCATCGGGTTCGGGGAAAACTACTTTGTTAACCTTAATGGGAGGGTTGCGATCGACCCAAGAAGGGAGTCTGAAAGTGTGTAATCAACAACTTTGTGGGGCGAGTCAGAACAAATTGGTGCAAGTTCGCCGGAATATTGGGTATATTTTTCAAGCCCATAACTTGTTAAACTGTTTAACCGCAAGGCAAAATGTTCAAATGTCTCTGGATTTGCATTCTCAACCCGGGGATGAGAGCAAAATGAAAGCCAAAGCGACGGCGATGTTAGAATCGGTGGGATTAAGGGAATGGGTGGATTATTATCCGGAAAACCTTTCCGGGGGACAAAAACAACGGGTGGCGATCGCCCGAGCATTAGCGAGTCATCCTCAACTGGTTTTAGCCGATGAACCCACCGCTGCATTGGATAGTAAATCCGGTCGAGATGTGGTAGAACTGATGCAACGTTTGGCAAAAGAACAAGGTTGTACCATCTTGTTGGTGACTCATGACCCCCGAATTTTAGACATTGCCGATCGCATCGTTCAGATGGAAGATGGACGACTTAAGGAAGGGAAGGGATAGGGTGGTAACCGGAAAATAATCGACCTCTGTTAACTTGCCCAAACGGGCGATCGCAAGGGGGATTTTGATAGCTTTGATCACAGAGCCTTTGATGAATCCCCCGATCAGAATGTTGCCCCACCGGATCTACCTTGGTCTTGCATCCCGCACCTTTAACGACGCGGTTTTTTACCCGCATTTCCTGGAGTTTTCGTCTTGGTTCCAGTTTTCCCCCGGCGGGTTGTTGCGCCGGTTATGGAAGTTGCGCCAGTCATCGCACCTGTATCTGATGTGTCTGAGGCGGAGATCCGTCGGGCGGTTGTCGTCCGGAACGTCACGTTTACCCCTTCATTCGATTGTTCTAGGACTAACAAAGGGGTCGGTTTGGCTTTTTGATCCCAGTGGATGTAAGCCACCCTACCTTGAATCGTCGGTTGCCAGGTATCGTGATCATCCCTAGCACTCAGATAGGTTTCCAGACAGTCAATAATTTGGCTAATCGTTTTTGAAGTGGCTTGGGTGGGTAATTTGGTTAACTTGATTTGAATGCGAAACAGGACTCGTTTTTTCGATTTGGCTACCTCACCCAAATGATATTCCACATCAAATATTTCATCCACTTGTCGCCCAGAACCTCGGGTTTCTGCATTCGGACGCAGCGCAACCGAGATTTTTTCTTTCACCTTGACTTTAATTTGATTCACCACGGCAAAGTGGAAGTTTTCTTCCTCCATCCTCATGCGCAGATAGTCTAAGTTAAACTCCCGCGAGTGAATCAGGTCCGGATTTTTTTCCATCTTGGTGATGGTTTCGAGGGACAGCTTCAGTTTCTTTTGTAGCTCTCTATTTTTAAAGTCATCAAATTTAATCTTTTTCTTGAGCTGGTCTATTTGCACCTTTTGAAACACAAAAGATGCTATCAGTAACAGCAAAAGGCCACCCGATACTGACATCCAAAGTTGATCCGATGACAGGGGAAATTTGGAGTCATTCGCTTCAGGCGCTTGAGCTAAGGTAGGCTGGACAAGGATAATAGGGCTTGACATAGACTTTCCCTGGTACAACGGCACTTTTTAATAGAGTTCCCCTAACGGCATCTTTGATATTCATCCGGTAAGTTTTTCACGCCCTCTCATGGAGCCGAGGCCACCAATGAGAGTTGTCAAGTCGGGTAGGATGTTGGGTCTGTCTCTTGAGAGTTCAAAGAGTAGGTTAGAAGATGTTCGTCCGTTTTGCGGCAAACTGCTGGAGACTCAAACTCAACCGAACCGAGCGTCACACCCTTACCTTATCTTAACTATCCCCTGACCCGTTGGATCTAAGACGGCAATTTTCCCCAAGCATCGGACTCTCGAATTGGCCAAGAAGGCGAACCCAGTGTCAATACTCTCTACACCGCAGGATGACACCCCAACCCAACTCCAGAACGATGCCGCGACTTCTTTATGATGCCTCAGACCGACGAAACAGGGCTATCCCTGCTTCCGATGGCGAACTCTCCTGTAGTTTAGGGCAATTGCTCCGCGATGAAAAGCGCAGGTCCAAAACCGGGGATTCTGCGCGATCGCCCCAAACTTTTCCAGTCCCGCAGTTGGTCCCTAGGGAAGTGGCGAATTGAACTCGCTTTGACCACTCCGGTCTTGTTCGAGGCAGCTTTCCCCATTGCATTGAAGCGTTTAAACCCGTTTAAAGGCCATGATTTCCCGGAATTAACCCCAGTAAATTCTAGGGAATTCCCATTTGAATCAACCGAAATCTGACGGGGATTTTAACCCTTTTTGCAGTTGCGCTACTCAATGCAAACGAATTCATCTCCCAGGGTTGACTCCTTTTCTTTCCCTTGGTCTCATGTTAAAGGAAAACCCACAGAACTCGAATAGTACACTCAGAAATTTATGAAATCTTTACCGTTATCTCAAATTCAGACCCATCATAGCCTGCAACGGGTGGCGGTGGTGGCAACGGATCTAGATGGGACCCTGACTCACCAGGGGAAATTTACCCCGGATTTGTTGCAAGCATTGGCGGCATTAGCGGCAGCATCCGTGGCGGTGGTGATCGTCACCGGACGATCGGCAGGATGGGTGAGTGGGTTGGTCAGTTATCTGCCGGTGGTGGGGGCGATCGCCGAAAATGGCGGGATCTTCTACCCCAGCAACGGGACTCCCGTCCTGTTAACTCCGATCGCCGATTTAAAGCGTCATCGGCAGCAACTGGCGGCAGGATTTGCTCATCTGTTGACTGAATTTCCCCACCTGCGCGAGACGGAGGATAATCCATTTCGAGTCACAGATTGGACCTTTGATGTGGCGGGACTAACCTCGGAGAATTTGCAGCGATTGCGGTCCCTCTGTGCCGAAATGGGTTGGGGATTTACCTTTAGTACGGTTCATTGTCATATCAAACCCCACAAGCAGGATAAGGCGGTGGCCCTGATGCAGGTTTTGGGCGACTGCTTCCCTGACTACAGCAGCGATCGCCTGGTGACGGTGGGGGATAGTCCCAACGATGAGAGTTTATTCGACAACACCCTGTTTCCCTTGTCTGTCGGGGTTGCCAATCTTGCGGAATACTTGCCCATCCTCACCCATCACCCCGCCTACCTGACAGATTTACCGGAATCTGAGGGGTTTTGCGAGTTAGTTCGCGTCATTCTGGCCGCCCAATTGCCTTAAAAAGAGTAAAAGAGGCGATCGCCTCTGGAACTCTGGATAGAGTGGCGATTCCCTTCGGGATAGCTTCGCTTCACGCCCGGTTGCTGCTGCCCGTTACTGACCCCTCGGGATGGGGTTCCCGGACACAAATTTCCATTGATTCTGTTCTTTCGCCAGATTAACTTCAATCTCAAATAGAGTATCCACATTGCCCTTAACCACTGCCGCTACCCGCTGACCCTCTTCTTCTTGAAATGTCCATTGATTAAACTCAATCTCTCTGCGTCTTTCTAATACTGTGAGCAGCAATGGATTTTCTTGGAGTTTTTGTTGATAGTCCTCGAAGGTCATCTGCTCACGCACCTGAATGGAGGCATTTTCATAGGCGGCCCGGACATTTTGATTACGGGCAATGCCTTTTTCCAGGCGCATAAAATGATTATGCGCCGCTTGATTCA
This sequence comes from Oscillatoria sp., assembly GCA_011390515.1. Lineage (GTDB taxonomy): Bacteria > Cyanobacteriota > Cyanobacteriia > Cyanobacteriales > Laspinemataceae > Laspinema. Next base: position 9,969 of record JAABSJ010000112.1, on the reverse strand, counting down.
CAGACCGAATTTCCGGTAGATAAGTTCTCATCACTGAAAATCCTATCCCCAATCCCGCTAAACTCACCAACAGCAAAATAATGCCAATTATCTTTTTAAACGTAAAAATATATCGGTCTTCAACAATGATGCCCGGAACCCCAGCATCCCGATTAATCACGAGAGTTTTTGCATAGCGATCGCCCAAAGTTTGGGTTTTCGGAGACATTAACAACGGGGCTAAGAGCAAGAGCATATCCACGGGTTTAAAAAGATTCCGGATTAGCGCTTGCAGCAGACTAGGGCGGCGTCCCCGTAAAGTGACCACTTCTTCTTGAAAAATTAACTTGCCCAGAGTCCAACCTAAGGTAGCTTCTAACAAGGTAAAATAAACAATAAAAACTAAAAATACAATAAACATCCTGGGAACATCTGGAGCAATAAAGGTAATAGTGTTTTCGCCTGTCCGGGGTAAAAAATCAATCCCTAATCCCACAGAAAACCAAACTATTACAATCAGAAGAAAATCTATGACCGCTGCAATTATCCTTCGGAAAAAGCCAGGAAATAAACTTTGGACCGGGTAACTTGCCATGAGCATGATATCGAGAGAGGTTAGGAAACAGTTTACATGATGCCATAGATGAACCCAGGCAGCGGAGGGTCCTGGGAAAAATACCCAGTGATTGAGGGAGTCTGAAGTCAAATCTTTAACGGCGACTAAACCCCAGGGTTGAGGGGTTCCAAAGGGTGGGCGCGCCCCTTAACCTTGGCCCCTTAACCTTGGCCCCTTAACCTTGGCCCCTTAACCTTGGACTGTATTAAAATCCTGAAACATTTCCCCAAAATCGGATAATGATGAGTTATCGTGGTGAGATAACTGGCGCTACGCTGGAAAGTTCTATGAAAAAACTTCTGCTCCTCTCCTTATTTATAGTGGGTTTGAGCTTTGCCCTGTTTAACTTCAAGGGTTTAGCCAATCAAGGCACTTTCGAGTCCATTGTCCTCGACTTTCGGGATGATATTCCCCGGGTTGAGGTTAAGCAACAAGTCAACGCGATCGCCTCCGAGTATGGGGTTGTCCCCCGTCTCAACTCCCAGTTTTCCGTAGATGATCACTTCTATGTCGTCAACGGCGATCGTCAACTACTCAAGACCCTCAAAAAATCTGAGGTTTCTCAATACACAGAATACATTGAACCCGCTTACGAATATCAAACCCTCGATATTCCCAACGACCCATTCTACGCCCAACAGTGGAATCTCCGCAGCATCAACGTGGAAAAAGCCTGGAGTGACACCAAAGGCAGTGGCATCACCGTCGCGGTGATCGATACCGGAGTCAGTCGCGTTCCGGACTTAAAAAATACCAAATTTGTCAAAGGATACGACTTCGTTAACAATCGCGAACTCGCCGATGATGATAACGGACATGGCACCCACGTTGCCGGCACCATCGCCCAAACCACCAATAATGGCTATGGCGTCGCGGGAATCGCTTATGAAGCCAGTATCATGCCCCTGAAAGTCTTAAGCGCCAGTGGGGGCGGCAACGTGGCCGATATCGCCGAAGCGATTAAATTTGCAGCAGATAACGGGGCCGATGTGATTAATATGAGCTTGGGGGGTGGCGGTGAAAGTAACGCCATGAAAGAGGCGATCGCCTACGCCCATAGCAAAGGTGTCGTGATCATTGCTGCTGCTGGCAACGAACAGCGCAACAGTGCCTCCTATCCCGCCCGCTATACCAACGTGATTGGCGTAGCGGCGATCGATTCCACCGGACAAAAAGCCCCCTACTCTAACTTTGGGGCCGGTGTGGATATTTCTGCCCCCGGTGGCGATACCAGCAAAGGAGACGAAGGCGGTATCCTCCAAGAAACCATCTCCTTTGACCCCGATACCAATCTCCCCGGTTTTGCCTTTCAAGCCTATCAAGGCACCAGTATGGCGGCCCCTCATGTCGCCGGTGTCGCAGCTTTGATTAAAGCCTCTGGCGTCACGGACCCGGAAAAAATTACCGCAATCCTCAAAGAATCAGCGCGGGAAGTCAAAGAAGACCCCCTCAACCACTTTGGGGCCGGTCATTTGGATGCGGCGAGTGCGGTAACCCTTGCCAAGGGAGGTCAATTTGATTTTGGTCACTTCTTTAGTGACTTCTTCCGCTGGTTGCGCGATAACGGCTATCTCAACCCCCGTTTCTGGATTGATGGCGGTGTCTACGCCCTGTTACCGAAAGTCTTAATGGTCGTCGGGTCCTATCTGATTGCCTGGTTACTGAAGATGTATTTCCCCTTCAGTTGGACCATGAGTATGGCGACGGGATTGGTTGCGGGCAGTTCTGGATTATTCGTCTTCCGGGGATTCTATATCTTTGATCTACCCCAGTGGCCCTTCCGTGTCCTAGGCAGTTCCATTCCAGAATTGGGAACCGCTATCTCCGGAAGTAGCGCCTTTAATCCCATTTTTGCCAGTGTGATTATTCCCGTGGTCCTGATTCTGTTGCTGTTGGGACATCCCCAATGGAAATGGTTCGCGATCGGTTCTACCATCGGCGTGGCAACCTGTCTGGGAATTAGTGCTGTTTTAGCACCCGCCCCAACTTTATTATGGATTGGCAGTGGCATCGCTGCCCGGGCCTTTTTACTGGTGAATGCCTTCTTGTGTTTGGCACTTGCCCGGATCGCGATGAAGGATGAGGGACAAATGGCATGAGTATTAATGTAGAAGGGACCATCGAACGCAAAAATTTCGGCCCTGGGACTTGGGCATTGGTTTGCGATGGCGGTCAAACCTACGAGATTTATCAAGGTGCACCGGCGGATTTGTTAAAAGCGGGTCAAAAGGTCAAAGTCAAAGGTCAAGTCCGCGATGATGTGATGACTATGGCTATGATTGGCCCAGTTTTAGAGGTGAAATCCTTTGAGGCGATCGCCTCCAATTAGACCCACCGGACCGTTCATCTAAAAAAGGCGCACCATTCATGGTGCGCCTTTTTCAGCGATTTGGTATCAGGCACCAGAAACCGGGTTTCTGACCCAGATTGAGGATAATCGCCAAAAATGTGGTCAAGAAACCCGGTTTCTATCCCCTGGGGTACACCATCAAAGGCACAAGCAATTGTAGGGTGGGCACGGCCCACCGTAACTAAGGTGGGCCGTGCCCACCCTACAATTGCTGGGGTGGGTCAAAAATTTTGATAAAAAAAAACCGGCTCAAAAGAGCCGGGAAACGTCAATCAGGGTGCATCTACCATTGATTTCTTCTGGATCTCCCCCTGCAATCCGGACAAATTATTGCTAAACTAGAGATTAAGCAGGCACAAAGCGAACCTGTGCCATCAGGCTGTCACTACATTTGCAAGGGAGAGGAAACGTCAATTAGGGTGCGTTCCTCTCGGGCCAATCGGGTTCTGATGTGTCTGTCCCGTCAATCAGGGTCAGGGATTCTGCTTTTAGGAGCGATTTAGCGGTGCATCTGAAGGTTCTCATTCGCGATCGCTCCTCAACAACCCATTAAAAAAATCCCTAGCTCCTAACAACTAGGGATAAAGTTTTGAGTGCATCTATACCTGATCCTTCTACGATTTTTCAGCTTAACCGGATCAAGGTACAGCAGATCTGTAACCCGTTTAATATTGATTGGGGTCGAAGGCGTAAGGTGAACAGTCTGCAATTGCAGCGGGCTGATTCTCCCTTCTTTTTAACCCGATCGCACTGTGGAATGTCTCAATTGTCAGCAACTTAACGGCCAAAAGCTAAAAAAATTCCCGGCGTTTTGGTGCCGGGATATATCCATCAGGGTGCATCTACCACTCTATTGTTCTCGATAGAGATCATGCATTCCGGACAGTTGTCAGCATTTCCTCAGAATTTTTTCGCCGTTATTGTTTAGGGGGTTAACAGCCAATTTTGATTGGAGAATGAAAAATTTTCTGTAGGCGGGTAACTTTTCCCCAGGGTTTTCGTCTATCCGGAAAGACTCTATCCAAAATAAAGTTCCTCTAACTCGGGGAAAATTTTGAGGGTTCATCTATAAAGTTACCATTTAAACCGGGGATAAACTAATCCGAGGAAACCCGAAAAATGAGCGATTATCTGGCCATTTATAGTGGGTTTTGTCAGTCAACTATCCCATTTATCCCCTTAAAACTAGAGTTAAAAATAAAGGGGCCAGCCTGAACCGAACCGCAGGTCAGCCCCAGAGATAGCATATAAACAGTGAGCAGGAGTGCAGTGAAACTGTGAGCCAGAAATTTGAAGAATTACATATTTCTGTAACCCCAGTTGGGGACGATAAGTATCTGGTGCGAACCGAACAAGCACCGAAAGGCGTGCTACCGGCGGAGGAACAAGTGGTCTGGCCGGTAGCGGGCTGGTTAAGCCAAGCCACTAAGCTAATGGAAGATCCATTATCGATGTTGATGCGCTTAAATGATCACCCTGATTCTTCATCGAACTCCCCAACGGCCAATTCAGAACGGACTACGTTAGGAAACTTAGTAGAACTGGGTCAGGAACTTTATCAGGCGTTGTTTCAAGGCAGCTTACTCGATCGCCTGACTTCGGCCCAAGCGATCGCCCATAACCAAGGGAATGTGCTGCGATTACGCCTAGGACTCAAAGGCCCTCACCTGCCTCGTCTCCCTTGGGAGGTGATTCACGAAGAAACCCGGGCGATCGCCACGGGGAAAGATTTGGTCTTCTCCCGCTATCAACCTACCCTCGCCCCTGTCGCCCTTCCCGGAAATACCGGCGATCGGGTTAAAATTTTAATGGTCTTAGCTGCACCCACGGACCGGGAAAATCTCGCCTTGAAACGGGAAGCAGTTCACCTCCAGGAAGACCTCAAAGCTCGCTGGCGCAGTGGCACTCCCGTCACCGGCAAACCCCCACAAATCCAACTGGATATCCTGGAACAACCCAACCGCGAAGAACTCACCCGCGCCTTAGAACAAAATAACTACCAAGTCTTACATTACTCCGGTCACAGCGATGTCGGTGCCGGTGGCGGTGAACTCTATCTCGTCAACCGGAAAACCGGCCTCAGCGAAGTTCTCACCGGCAATGACCTCGCCGGATTGTTAGTCAATGCCGGAATTCGCATGGCCGTCTTTAACTCCTGTCGCGGGGCCTATACTGCCAGTTCTGACCCCACCGATGCCACCGGCAGACGGTCTCTAGCCGAGGCCCTGGTCAAGCGGGGTGTCCCCGGGGTTCTGGCAATGGCGGAACGAATTACCGATGATGTCGCCTTGACCCTGACCCGGTTATTTTATTACAACATCAAACAAGGTTATCCCGTAGACCTGAGTCTGAATCGGGCTAGACAGGGGTTGATGTCCGCTTATGGGTCTCATGAACTCTACTGGGCGCTGCCGGTGCTGTATCTCCATCCTGAATTTGATGGGTATCTCACATCGGAACAAGAAACCACCGGGAATCCTCGCACTACGGTCGGCGATCGCCCCCTTCCTCGTCAAACCTCCCCGATTCCCCAGGAAATCGTCGCGGCTAGTTCCCCCTCCCCCTTCTCCACCCGGAACACTTCTCACTCCCGAGAGGCTCTCGATTTCAGCATCATCCCCCCCTCCCGCACGGGAATTATGACGGTGCAAAGCCCTTTTGCCGAGGATAACCCAGAGTTGTTCGATGAGGGAGACCTGGAAGGGGTTTATGAAGATATCATGTATGACGAACTCGACGAGGATGAGGCCGTCTCTGTGGTGTCGGAGTTGTTCCGAGAAATGGTAGGGGACATTGACCCCGAAACCGATGCGCTGCATCGTCAGAACAGCCAAGTCCAAAAGGCGTTTGATATCCTCGAAGAAACCATCACCGAGGAGTTACCCCCAACGGCTAATACTCCCCCTTACTCTACCGAAAATTGGCCGTTACCGGCAACGGATGCGCCCCTGAGTCAGCCGCCTCCGCCACAGCAGAAGACGTTGAACACCGTCAAATCCTTTGGGTATAAGTGGCGCGTGGCGTTCGGTGCAGCCGTGGCGATCGCCATTGCTGGGGCCGGATTCTGGACCGGGCACACTCGCTTTTCTGCCACCACCCCAGGACCGGGGACCGTATTCCCCCCCACCGCTTCCATCGCCCTGGAGTCTACTTTATCTCCCGGCGAACAGGCCAATTTCAGTCAATTACAAACCCCAGAAGTGGGCAAATTAGCCTTTGCTTATTTTAACGAAGGAGATGCGATCGCCGGTCAAAAAGCCCTGGAAGAACTCCTCCAACCCCAACGCAGCGCCCTCAATTATGCCGAAGCGGTCCTCAGTGGCGTTCCCGAACCCCATAAATTTGACTCCAGTATCACCTTCCTCTGGGGTCGCCTCGCATGGCAAGCGGTCCTCTCCGGCAATCCTAAATACAGTCTGGATGATGTCCGGCGCTATTGGACTCGCGCTGTCCAACAAGAACCCAATAATCCCACCTATTACAATGCCCTAGGATTTGCCTATTACGCCGATGGCAACTTCAAAAAAGCCGAAGATGCTTGGATGGAATCGTTAAATTTACTCGAAAAAATGCCCTTAACTGGAGCCAAAAATTCGATGAGACCCGAATCTACTCCCCTAGAAAGTTATGATGCTCTAACCGCTTATGCGGGATTGTCTCTAGTCCTGAGTCGTTCTGCATCCGCATTAGCCCCCGGCGATCGGGCTCAAGTCCTGAATAAAGCCATTAAACTCCGCAAAATCGTCCTCAATGCCGATCCCTTGAGTTTCCAACCCGATGCCCTAGCAACGGACTGGATGTGGCCCGAATCCGCCCTAGAAGACTGGCGATCGCTCCTAATGGCGCGAGAGTAATCGTAATCGTCATACAAAAAAGCGAGCAAGATGCTCGCACTCCAAGGGGTTCATAATTTTCTAAAGTCGTTCTCCCTCTTAGTTCGTAGTAACGACTTCAGTCGTTCTCCCTCTTAGTTCGTAGTAACGACTTCAGTCGTTCTCCCTCTTAGTTCGTAGTAACGACTTCAGTCGTCCTCTTAGTTCGTAGTAACGCCTTCAGGCGTTCTCTTTTAGTTCGTAGTAACGACTTCAGTCGTTATCTTCAGTTCGTAGTAACGACTTCAGTCGTTCTTATCCATGTTCAACGTCCCGACTTCAGTCGTACTCTTAGTTAGTAGAGACGCAAAATCTCGCGTCTCTACTAACCTCATCCCCATTCCAAATCACTCATTCTCCTGAACTTCTGGAACCTCAATAAACCCAGGACTCACCAACACCTTCCAAGAACTCCAAGCCATCCCCATCAACAGCACCCAAGCCAAAAGCCCCAACACCCAGGGGTGCCGCTGCAAAAATCCCACCAGAGACCTAGAAGGGGGTCGTTTCCTCCCCTCCCTTACCCTCCGAGGATGAACCCCCGACCCCTCCGGCAACCGAGGACGACTCCCTTGTTCCCTCAACCGCCTCAAATAATCCAGATGAGCATCTTGACTCCCGCTTAACTCTCGCAATCGTGCTAACTGACTCTCCCGGTTTGGCATAAAAGCGCGTAACCGATTAATCTGTCGCCGATCCGATACCGTAAACGGTTTAAACAGCCTCGAACTCATAAATCACTCCTCGAATCAATCACCAACCTGAGTGAGTTCTAGTTGTCGCCCATTTCCTTTAATCCGCTGACCTTATTCCTTACTTTTATCAGTATGCCGCTCGATCGCCAACTCAATCAAGCGGTCTACTAATTCTGTAAAAGAAACCCCGGTTTTGGCCCAGAGTTGCGGGTACATACTCAAGGCTGTAAAACCGGGTAGGGTATTAATTTCATTAATAAAAATCTCGCCGGTTGCTTCCACATAGAAAAAGTCTACCCGACTCAATCCAGCCCCATCAACGGCTTCAAAAGCTCGAATTGCCATCTCCTGAATTTGAGTAGCGACTGACTCGGGTAATTCGGATGGAATAAACAACGAGGCTTTGCCATCGGTGTATTTGGTTTCATAGTCGTAAAAATCACTTTCATAAGTAATTTCTCCCACCACAGAAGCCTTGGCATTATCATTCCCTAACACCGCACATTCCACTTCTCGCGCTACGACTCCCGCCTCTACAATCAGACGGCGATCGTAACTGGCGGCACTATCCAAAGCGGCCTCTAATTCACTGCGCGATCGCACCTTGGAAATGCCCACGGATGAACCTAAATTGGCCGGTTTCACAAAGCAGGGATAACCCAAATTTGCCTCAATTTCATCGCAGAGTTTCGGAAACACACAAGGGTTGGACCAAACCTGCGATCGCGTCACCGCCATATACTTCACCTGGGGCAAATCCGCACGACTAAACGCGGTTTTCATCGCCAATTTGTCCATCCCCACGGCTGAACCCATCACCCCAGTCCCGACAAAGGGGACCTGCATTAATGCCAGCAAACCTTGAATGGTTCCATCTTCCCCATTCGGACCATGCAGAATCGGAAACCACACCTCGACAGTCCCCGCTTCTGCTGGAAATTGCCACAATTTGGCCCGATCGCCCGTCTCTCCCCCCTCATTCCGGGGCACTCCCGCATCCAAAACCTGTTGCGCCACCGCTGGGGAGTGCCATAACCCTTCCTTGTCGATATAAAAGGGCAGAGTTTCGTATTTCTGAGCATTCGATTCCCCTGCCAATGCCTTGGCGATCGCCCTTGCGGAAATGATGGAGACCTCATGCTCTCCGGAACGACCGCCAAATAATAATCCGACCCGCAACTTAGCCATTGTTGACCCCTTTTAACCTTGGTGATTTTAGCCGTTAGAGTGGCAATCCATGACTGGATAACCCATCCGGTAATCATCGGTTTGTCAAAACCCGCAGGCTAAAGCCTGGGGCTATACGGACGAAGCCTGCCTCCGCAGGCTAAGAGAGAAAACCGAGTTTTGATACGGAATCCGTTTGCTAAAGACCTACTTTACTCTTCAGCCTGCGGAGGCAGGCTTCGTCTGTGTAGCCCCACCCTTTAGGGTGTGGGATTTTATAGACTTTAACAACCGGATTTGTTATGACAACCGGATTTGGGATGATTCCCAACTCGTGACTCTAAAATACGATGGACCACATCCCTTGTCCGAGATACAGTAGCATAAGTTGTCGGATTTTTGCCCATCCTTGGCCGAGTCCCCGCAAAATTGGTTAGGGTTCTCTCAACTCGTAGGCGCTACTGGCGGCGGTATCCAGCATCACCTGGGACCCATTCCCATCCGTCCGGTACACCCAAGTGTCTTCCCCATTGCTGGCGGTGACTTCCCACCCAGACACCACAATTTGGGTGCAAAAACTCCCCGGTTCCGTCAGTCCTAAACAGCCATCGGGCCAACTGCGCCGTTGCGCTGCCACAATTTCAAATTGCGATCGCCCTTCCCCGGTTTGTTCAGCCACTGCATCTAAGACTTGCTCGCTAATGGCTTCCGGTAACTCGGCGATCGCTCCTGATTCGTCCTGAGTCCCCTCAATCTGCACAATCTCACTGCCTTGTCCTGGAGTCACAGAGTTAGAGTCTTCTGGGTTGACGAGAACCGTTGCTATTCCAATCACTGCAATCATTCCAATTCCCAAAATGGCGATCGCTGGTTTATTCATAGCTCTCCTTCATTATTCATTACTATCAACCCAACCGGCGCGGCCAATTTTTTTTGACCCAAGGGGTTGCATTTCTTGACTTGGTGTCATATTATATTCATAATGGGATGGTGACTTCAATATTTTTTTGGCACAGATTCCCATTATAAAATGAATTTTAACAAAGTCAATCCCCCTTGTCTAGCCCAATCCGCCCTTTTTTTAGGAAAAATATGTAAATTTTTGTAACAAAAGAAAAACCCATCAATCCCTCCGTGAAAATCAGTGAAATCAGTGGTTACCTCAAAAGAACCGCCATCATACCCAAACCCAAACAGGAGAAAAAATCATGATCTTAATCGGGAACATCATCTGGCTAATTTTCGGAGGATTCGTCACCGGAGCGGGGTACATCGTCGGAGGAATCGGAA
>JAABSJ010000011.1 GCA_011390515.1 Oscillatoria sp. | reverse complement strand
AAACGACTGAAGTCGTTACTACAAACTAAGAAGAACTGACTAAATTTTCCCCGTTTGTAGTAACGACTTCAGTCGTTATCCCCCACACCCACGAGATTTGTTACAAAAAGTGTAACCCCCTGCTCATTTCCCCAAGTCTGTGCCATCCTAGAATCCATTACATTTTTCAACTCTCCTCAAAATGAGGTTCCTATGAAATTACTCTATATTGTTCCAGCCTGTTTAGTCCTGGTTACAGCAGTGGGAACAGTCGCCAATTTAACCCTAGCCCAACATTCGCGATCGCCAGTCCATCCCATCCTCTCTCAGGGCAATAATACCCAGACTCCCTCGGACTCCCAAGATGTGGGGGGCTTGTATGTTTTATCCCCGGATGGAGAAAAACAAGCCTTTACCCTCACCCATACCGATGTCAAAGCCCGGATTGATGGCAATGTGTCCCAAGTTGCCGTAACCCAACAGTTTCAAAACCCATTTAATGAACCATTAGAAGCCATTTATGTCTTCCCGCTTCCCGATGAGGCGGCGGTTTATGATATGGAAATTAAAATTGGCGATCGCATCATTAAAGGCGATATCAAACAACGGGAAGAAGCCCAACGCATTTATGACGAAGCAAGGCAACAAGGACGCACCGCAGCATTATTAGAACAAGAACGTCCTAATATCTTCACTCAATCCCTCGCCAATATCAAACCCGGTGAACAAATTGAAGTCACCATTCGCTACAGTGACAGTCTCCCCTTTGAAGGGGGAAACTATGAGTTTGTCTTCCCAATGGTAGTCGGTCCGCGCTATATTCCCGGGACTCCAACTACCCCAGAAACCCCGAATACCAACCAAGTTCCAGATGCCTCACGGATTACGCCTCCGGTCCTTCCTCCTGGCACGCGGTCCGGTCATGATATTAGTGTGGCGGTGGAGATTAATGCCGGAGTTCCGATTTCTAATATCCAATCCCCGTCCCATCAAATTGGCACTTCTCAAGCGGGAGAAATGGTTCGGATTGACTTAGCAAAGGCCGATTCTATCCCCAACAAAGATTTAATTTTGCGCTATCGAGTTTCAGGCGATCGCACCAAAGCAACAGTCCTCACCCAATCCGACGATCGCGGAGGACATTTTGCCATTTACCTCATTCCCGCCTTAGATTACAACCGCAATGAAATCGTCCCCAAAGATGTCATCTTTTTAATGGATACCAGCGGGTCTCAATCCGGTGACCCCATCGTGAAATCCCAGGAATTGATGCGCCGCTTTATCAATGGCCTAAATCCCAATGATACCTTTACCATTATTGACTTTGCCAATACCGCAACGGCACTCTCTCCTCGCCCATTAGCCAATACTCCTGCTAATCGCAACATGGCCATCAATTATATTAATCAATTGCAGGCCAATGGAGGAACAGAACTCTTAAATGGGATTCAAACTGTCTTAAATTATCCCCCGTCAGAAAATGGGCGATTGCGAAGTATTGTCTTATTAACCGATGGCTATATTGGCAATGATATGGAAATCATTGCCGAGGTCCAACAAAAGTTACAACCGGGCAACCGTTTATATAGTTTTGGAGTGGGGAGTTCGGTGAATCGATTTGTCCTCGATCGCCTTGCAGAAGTGGGACGCGGAACCTCCCAAGTAATTCGTCAGGATGAACCCACAGAAGAGGTGGCGGAACGATTTTTTCGCCAGATTAATAATCCAGTGTTAACGAATATTGAGGTGACTTGGGAAGGGGGAGGGGAACCGGCAGAAGTTTATCCTGGGTTACCGCCAGATTTGTTTGCGGAACAACCGTTAGTGTTGTTTGGACGAAAAGGCGATCGCGCCCGGGGACAGTTACGAGTGAAGGGAATGACTGCCAATGGCGATCGCTATGAAGAACTCTTTCGCATGGCATTTGAGGAAGAAGGCAACCCGGCGATCGCGCAACTGTGGGGTCGCCATCGGATTAAAGATTTAATGAGTCAAATGTATGGCGGAGAAACCACATCCGGGGTAACGGCAGTAACCAATACCGCGATCGCCTATCGATTGCTATCTGCCTACACTGCCTTTGTCGCCGTCAGCGAAGAAGTCCGAGTCGATCCCGATGGCACCACTCGCCGAGTGCAAGTGCCCGTCGAATTACCCCAGGGGGTTAGCTATGAAGGAACTGTTGAACCCCAAGAGGAGCTATTGATGCGTGGGGGTCGCACTAGCGGCGCATATCCACCACCACCACCCTCTGCGGCACCGGTTCGGTTGTCTGGGGGTGCTCGTCCCGGTCCCGGTAGTCCCCAACCCCTGTATGAATCTTCAACAATGGACGAAATCAATCCATCCCCCCAAGGGAGCGATCGCATTCAAGTGATGGATGCGGAGGATTTAGATGCGGAGGCGACTACAGAGTTAGAAAACTTACTCCAATTTGTGTCCCTCTCCCCAGGAGTCACCGGGGAAGTGGTGTGGGAAATTGTAGTTCGTCAGGGTCAAGTCGTGCGCGTGATGTTAGACGATCGCGCTTCTACGTTAACGGATCAAGGGGCGATCAATCTGATTCGTCAAACCTTACAACGTTGGCAACCCCCCCAATCTCTCTCCGGAACCCTCCGGATTAAATTGCAAGTTCAACCCTAATTTTGGCTGAGGATTGGTTAATAGACCTCTTGCAAAAAAAATCTATGTTGTAGAGGTTCCCACGGTTATTCGCGTACATTTTTATCTGTGGAAGCATCTTGCTATTCGTGTCAATAGGGAGCAAGATGCTCCCACTCCTTTAAATCTCTGTACTCCATTAGCCCCGGAACCGCTATAAGTGACTGAGAAAACGGGTTTCTATCGAGATTTAGGCGACTCACCCAAGATTTAGCCAGAAACCCGGTTTCTTGACTTTGTGTATGATATCATAACAAACAAGTTAGCTGGGAACCTCACATTAAGATAATTTAGAGGGCCGTTATCGATTGTCCCTTGTCGATTTAATATTAGTCATTATCCATTTAAAGAATGTCAGAATTTACGATTAATTTACCAGAAGAAAGTTTGATGGCGCTAAATTTAACCCAAGAAGAAATGGGGAATGAATTACGTTTAGCTGCCGCAATTAAGTTTTATGAATTGGGGCGATTATCATCCGGCGCAGCATCACAGTTAGCCGGTTTGCCGAAGCCGGTATTTTTACAAAAGTTATCGGAGTATGGAATTGATACCTTTAATCTGACAGAATCTGAAGTTTTAGAGGACCTAGAGCGTGCCTAATGTCATTTCAAATACCTCTCCTCTTCAATATCTTTATCAAGCCAATTTACTAGATTTGCTGCCTCAGATATATCACTCTATTGTTGTAACTCAATCTGTAAACAGGGAGTTAGAACAGGGACGAATTTTGTTTGGGGGTTTTTCTGCCGGTATTAACATCTCTGTCTTGGATTGATATTGTAACAGTAGAGTCTAGAACCGCAATACCTGATGATGAAAAATTGGGCCCCGGTGAAAAAGAGGTGATTGCTTTGGCACAATCTCAAACAGATGCGCTTGTGTTGCTAGATGATGGACTGGCGAGAGTGAGGGCCAAACAACTGGGGATTCATTTGACCGGAACATTAGGAGTTATTCTGAAAGCCAAAAAGTTGGGATATGTGAAAGAGGTAAAACCTATTCTCGATCGCCTAGATGAATTAGGATTTCGGGCTAGTATTGTGACTCGCAAGGCGATTTTAAAAGCTGCAGAGGAAATGGATATTTGATAAAAACCACCAGCAGGTTCTAGGGCGTCTGGCGGTTCAGGTGTGGCGTGCGGATTTTGCCTAATCTGAATCTATCTTTGTCCCCGCCTAACTTATCTCCCCCTAACTTAATCCCCCTGCTTTAAATAAGGGGAAAAAGTGACCGACGGGACCGGGACCTTGGCCAATCTCTAAGGCAAATTGTAGAGCTTCCGTGACATAGTTCTTAGCATTTTTGACCGCTGTCAGAGCATCTTGACCTAATGCTAAATTGGCGGCGATCGCCGCTGACAAGGTGCATCCAGTGCCATGAGTATTGCGCGTTTCTACCGTTACCGTTCTCAAGGTTTCTAGGCAGTCCCCATCAAACCAGACATCTACCCCGCGCAATTCTCCCGCCATGCCGCCTCCTTTGACGAGGACGCCAGAAACTCCACATTTATGGATTCTCTGAGCAGCAGCGCGCATATCATCTAAAGTATTAATTTGTAACCCGCTGAGAATTTGGGCCTCGTAGCGATTGGGGGTGACGATCGCCCCCAAAGGCACCAATACATCCCGCAATAATGTCACCGCTTCATCATCAATCAGTTGTGCGCCTGTCCGAGAGACCATCACCGGATCCACGACTAAATTCTTCAGATCCAGGGATTCAACTCGTTCCACTACTGCTGCAATAATCTCCCGATTCAGCAGCATTCCAGTTTTGACCGCCTGGACCCTCATATCCTGAACCACCGCCTCAATTTGAGCGGCGATCGCCTCCACCGGCAACCCATCCACCCGGGTTACCCCCATCGTACTTTGAGCCGTGACGCAGGTGAGGGCGCTGGTGCCGTGAACCCCATGAAAGGCAAAGGTTTTCAAATCCGCTTGAATCCCGGCCCCTCCACCACTATCAGAACCGGCGATCGTCAAGGCGACTGGGACTATTGGCGACTGTGAAATTGGCGACTGTGAAATTGCTGACATATCAGACATCATTCAACCCTTGACCCTTAATATTGCTCAAAAAAATCAACTGCTCACCCCGTCGGAGGGTCAGCAGCGATTCATTCCAACTCATCATTCCTGAATCGTTATCGCGGAGGGCGACGCTTTTGCAGGAAATCAGGAATATCCAATCCTGGGGGTTTACCTCGGGAAGGATCGGGAGTCGGAGGCGGTGGGGGGGATGCGGCAGGAGGTTTCGGAATGAACCGTTGCGGTTGCGGTTGCGGTGCGACCCTGGCAACCTGAGTTCCCGGTTGGGGGGGGTCAGAGGAAAAGCCAGTGGCAATCACGGTGATGCGAATTTCCCCTTGGAGGCGTTCGTCAATCACGGCACCAAAAATAATATTGGCATTGGGATCAACCACTTCGTACACCGTTTCTGCTGCTGCATTCACCTCATGCAAGGTCAAATCAGTGCCGCCGGTAATATTCAAGACGACGCCCTTGGCCCCTTCAATCGAGGATTCGAGTAAAGGAGAAGAAATGGCACTGAGGGCCGCTTCTCGGGCCCGGGATTTGCCCGAACCGACACCAATACCCATTAACGCAGACCCCGCATCAGCCATCACCGCGCGCACGTCGGCAAAGTCCACATTCACCAGACCGGGAATCGTAATAATATCTGAAATCCCCTGAACCCCTTGGCGGAGGATATCATCAGCGACTCGAAAGGCTTCTTGGACTGGGGTTTGTTCGGAAATCACCGAGAGCAATTTATCGTTCGGGATGACAATTAGAGTATCCACCCGACTTTGGAGGGCGGCGATCCCTTCTTCCGCTTGGTTCGTGCGCCGACGGCCCTCGAACATAAACGGACGGGTGACAACCCCTACAGTCAGGGCCCCAACTTCCTTGGCGGCTTCGGCGACGATGGGGGCGGCCCCGGTGCCGGTCCCACCCCCCATGCCTGCGGTAATGAAAACGAGGTCAGAATGTTCTAAGGCATGAGCAATCTCATCGCGAGACTCTTCTGCTGCTTTTTGACCGATGGCGGGATTGCCACCTGCACCGAGACCTCTGGTCAGTTTTTGTCCGACTTGTAGGCGTTTGGTTGCAGTGGATTGGACTAGAGCTTGGGCATCGGTATTGACCGCCCAAAATTCTACTCCCGACACTTCACTTGCAATCATGCGGTTGACAGCATTGCATCCACCGCCGCCTACGCCAATGACTTTAATTTTGGCTATGCTACTCGGCACAATATCGTTACTCCTGGTTTCTTCCCCGGGGAGCCGGTTATCGCGATTTTGACCCAATATTAACCCTGTGTTGTTAAAAGGATTGGAGTTGTCCACTGCCACGGGAAAACCTGTCGGTTCTTCAGAATGAGGGCTTTCATTTCCAACCCCTAGTTTACTATTAAGTGTCATTAGTATTGGGAACGGTAGAGATACAACTTCTGAAATAAGGGCAGATCAAAGTCAACTATAGGCTATGTTGCCCAAGATTACCAACTTTAACACTGATTAGTTTTGCCAATCTGTCAAGGGTAATCATACTGACCCCCTCATGAACCCAAACTTGAAGCCGACTTGTCATGGTTTTGAGTTAGGTTTTTTTCAAGGATTTTCAGGGGTGGGGACGGTTTGAGGGGGAGTTACACCTAGGCGTTGAAGGGAGGGGCGATCGGGATTGGTTAGGTCAATATAAGCAATTTGGGCTAAATCAATCTGGTTGGGTAAATCCCCCATCTGTCCCAACCGGGTGACTTGTTCCCCAAACCGAGGGCTGTAAGGGCCACAATGAACCAGTCCCAGTTCGGTTTTTAAAATCAAATTCGCCGGGTCCTGCCAATTGATTTCATAAATTTTGATGGGACTGCGACGAATGGATTGATAGACAGACTCCCAAGCGGAACGGTATTGCTCCAGGGGGCCGATTACCCGGAGTTGGGGCAGTTGAGCGGTGGGGTCTAGGGCGGTGTAGCTTTCCAAGGGCATCCACATTCCCCGTTCATCAAGCAACCCCACTGATGGCACCCCGGGGGACTCTGCTGCCGGATTGGGGCTGAGTCCGGGGGGAGTATCGGTGGGGACCCCTGGGGCGCTCGTCATACTACTGGCAATTGCTACGGGATAGCGTTCCTGGACCGTCACCTTGAGTCCCGGGGGAAACAACTGCCGGGAAACGGTGGCTTTGGCGATCGTCCCGGCAGATTCCAATTCTCGGGCGAGTTCTTGCGGTCGAACTTGCAGCATGGATTGGGGATACGAAAGCGGCAATAGGGAGCGAATCGCCCGATCAGAGAGAAATTCATTCCCGTCGATTTCGACTTGTTCGGGGGTGTCAATCACTAAAGCCGGTGAGGTGGTCGTCCATAATAAAAATCCGGCCAGGGAACTGACCGCTAACAGTTGCCAACAGGCGATGCCAACTTTCTGACGCCGCGATCGCCTCAGTTGACGACGGCGACGCGCTAACTCGGACTGAGAGACCGTTCCGATGATATCCATCCTCACCGTTTAAGCTCACTGGGACACAACTAAATACACCCAAACTTTACCCCTTGTCAAGAAATCACTTTGAGATCTTGCACTGAAAACCTTCACGATTCCCACCCCGTGACCCCACTAGGGAATCGGTTTGTGATCAAATCCAGACTTCGTATTCCCCCTAGGACTCTAAAATTACCAGGTTTCGGTATGGATAACGACGCTTGACCCTATGTTTGTTCACCTATTTTAACCTCCCGATTCGGGTTTTTAATCGAGGTTGTGCAAGGTTGCATCTGTACCATTCCCCACTCACCTCCTCTGGTGGGATTCAATTCGGATTCCCGGGCGCAAACTTCACTCCCCTGCTTCTTCCGACGGATTAGGAGTTGCCAGAGTAACCCATCACTTCTATTCCCGAGTAGGGTAAAAAGTTGGGACAATTTATAGACTGCCCCCAGTGTTCGGGTTACGTCCGACTCAACCCGGTAAGTCCTCTGTTATAGGGGAGATTTTCTGGAATGCCACTTGCTGCGTCCTCAAGTTGGGACCCTTGTCGGGGTGTGATAGACTCCTAACTTCTCAACCTTTGCAGGCGATCGCCCTGTTATCTAAGATTGATCCCCTCTAAACCAAAAGGCTGCAAACTTGCAAAAATTCTACAGGTGGGGGTCTTGATCACTCAATTATTAATCCGCTTTTCCCCATCCTTTTGCTCCTGAGTCGGTGGATGGTAAGTAAAGATCACTCGGGCAATCCTCGGTTAATCATCATAAGTAACCTTAAGTCATGCAAATTGTTACGGAACGACAACCTATACCAGAGAAATATCTGGAGAAGGACTCAGCTATTGGGGAGAGTTAATTAACATGAAAATAGATTTGCCAAGATTTTATAAAGCTTGTAATCCCAGTAAAGTCTTGGATATGGCGAATGATGAGGATCGAGAATACTATATTGATTTCTCTTCCGTTCGCGGCGGTAATATTATCCGAGAACTGGGGAGAACGATTAGTTTACTCTCCGGCGATGACCCCACCTGCCAGCTCTTTACTGGACATATTGGCTGTGGAAAATCCACTGAATTATTCCGACTGAAAAAAGACTTAGAAGCGGAAGGATACCACGTGGTCTATTTCGAGTCTTCTCATGACTTGGATATGGCTGACGTCGATATCACCGAAATTCTCTTGAGCATTGCCCGTCAAGTTTCCGAAAGTTTAGAGAAGATTAACCTTTGCGTCGAACCCAAACGGGGGTTCCGGGATTTACTCAAGGGCGCGGCGGATCTGTTGCAAACTCCTATAGAACTGAGCGGGGAAGCCTCCCTTCCCGGGATTGGAACGTTTAGTGCCAGCAGTGAGGGAGAACTGGGCTTTTCTTTGCCTGGGGGGATTGGTTCAATTACGGCAAAAGCTCGACATAGCCCCCGATTACGGCAACAGTTGCGACAATATTTAGAGCCCCGGACCAATAATATTTTGGAAGCGATTAATAGTGAATTGCTGTATCCCGCGACGGAGATTCTCAATCAGCGGGGTAAAAAAGGATTGGTGGCGATCGTGGATAATTTAGACCGGGTGGATAGTGTTAGAAAACCTTCGGGACGAACGCAACCGGAATATTTATTTGTCGATCGCGGGGAGCAATTGCGGAAGCTGAATTGTCATGTAGTTTACACCATTCCCTTGTCTTTAATTTTTTCCAATGACTTGGGCCGCTTGAGTTCTCGATTTGGGGTGAAACCAAAGGTTTTACCGATGGTTCCGGTACGGGAACGGGATGGAAGTGTCTATGCGGAGGGGATGAAGTTACTCAGAAATATGGTCCTCGCCCGGGCATTTCCCCATATTCCGGCATCCCAACGAGAAGAGATGATTGCCTCAGTCTTTGACTGTTCGGACACCTTAAATCGCTTGTGCAGTGTGAGTGGGGGTCATGTACGGAATTTACTGGGACTGCTTTATAGCTGTCTGCAATTACAAGACCCTCCGTTTTCCCGTGACTGTCTGGAAAATGTGATTAAAGAATATCGGGATGATTTGATTGCGGCGATTACCGATGAGGAGTGGGAGTTGTTATTTCAAGCGTTGGAACAGAAGCACGTCCAAGGGGATGAGGATTATCAACTGTTGTTGAGAAGTATGTTTCTGTTTGAGTATCGCGATCGCGATGGACGGTGGTATTGGATTAATCCCGCTTTAGCCGAAGCCCCTAAATTTAAGGAATGGATGTCAGAATATCCCGCCTAAATCCGGGTTGTCTGCCTTTGTCCCGATCTTTTTTATCTTGACCTGAACACTGTGATGGCTGAGGTAGAAGTCTCCTCGGGCGATTGAAAAAAATGCCCGTAAATGCAGGCGATCGCTCCACTACATATCCCCCCCCGCGTTGGCAGATTGGTTGAGTCCGATAAAAAGGTACGAATTTTACCCAACTGTTAGATCAAGATGGTCGCCACAAAAGGCTGGGGCATAAGCAAGTCATTTATCCCCCGTTCAATACAGATGGAACGAGATTTGTCAAGAGAGGAGTGAATCTTTCACTCTCTCTCCCATCTGGAGACAGACTTAAAAAAGCTGGATGAACACCAGCCCAGTTTATTCCCATTTGTTGAGCGATCTATTTTATCGGCTTGGCTGGTATCCCACCTAGAGGGAATCGATTTCTGATATTTTTCTGGTATTTTTTCGGCCTGGGGTTTCAGTCGAGTTTTTGAATTTGACAGAAGCCAAGAAACGTTTATGATAAAGACCCGAGTCCTATTAAAACGGTAACTCATCCCCGGCAAAGCGCCAACTCCAATAACCCTTCCTAGGAAGGAAACGGAGCTAAAGGTTAGTTCCGTTAATAGAAGCTGTAGTGATTTTTTATCTGGAACCAAACTGATAGAGCGAATCTACCCCTGTTCGCTCATTGCTGTAGGGTCTATCCCCCCAAGGGGTTACTCCCCCCCCTCTTGATCTAAATGATTTAGAGGGACTATATCATAGAAAGAGCAGACCAATCGGAACGGAATGATCATTAAAAACCAAAATTAGGATTAAGTTATCTCGCCCCGGCATTCCTCCTGGCCATAATGGGAAGATTATTATCCAATCCGAGAAAATTTCCGGTCTGTTAATCCCCGATCACCTGGAGTAGAATCTAGGGGATGAGGGGATCTGGAACAATCCTAAATTCAGAAAAAAGAGCGAGTCTTTTATCTGTACAATAAGAACCGGATCTGTGAGGCGAAGTTGCCCCGAATCAAATCAGGGGATCGGGGATGAGCTTTACTGCTTCATGGCAAAAAGTAGGTAACAAGGAGATTAGGAACCCAACCCAAACCGATGAATCAGGGGATACGAAAATAGGCATAAGATAGTTTGGGGTGGTCACTATGATATTGATTTGGCTTTTGAATAGAGCACAACGACGAAAGTTATGACTGACCTCGACCCACCCATTCAATGTTCCCTCTATAATGAGCGCTCCTTGCAGACATTGCTCAGAGCGATCGCTCTGTCCGAAGGAAATTTTTCCTTAATTTTGGTCCGGTGCAACTATGTAACATTGCAGCAGAGTATGCTCCAACGTCTCCAACCCCTCTGTCAAGACATTTCAGAAGAAGGACGTTCTGTACATACTCTAGTTCTCCCCAAAACAGTCAGCACCCTTTACAGCACTTTGAGGGACTCTCTGGAGCAGAAACAACCCCTAGCCGTCATGATTTTTGGGTTGGATAGCACCAAGGGTTTGGAACCGTTGTTAGTGTCAGCAAATCAGGTGCGGGATGAATTTCGCAACAATTTTCCTTTTCCCCTCATTTGGTGGGTAACCGAAGAAGTGCTCGCTTCCTTAATTCGGTTTGCACCGGATTTTAAAAGTTGGGCGGCCACCTCCATTAAATTTGAGATGGAAACAGATAGCCTGCTGGACCTGCTGCACCAAGAAGCAGGGAGTCTGATTCCCCAGCTATTAGCGCGAGGAATAAATGCCAGCGGATATGAATGGTGCATTCCCAGTCCCCTGGAGTCAAACCGGCGCAAAGAACTGGAATCTGCCGTTAAAGATTTACACAGTCGCGGAGTGACCTTGCCGCCAGAACTCTGTGCCAGCGTCCAGTTTGTCCTAGGTCGAGATGAGTTTTGCCGCGATCGCCTGTTCAAAGCGGAAGCGCATTATCACGAAAGTTTGACATTATGGCAGCATATCGGTGGTTACACCCTCACCGATCCTCAACAGCCGGCCCCAGAAATCCGCCTCCAGGCAGTTTCCTCCCCGGACCTCGAACGCCTGGGCCTGTTGTGGTTTCACTTAGGATTGCTGTATTGCCGCAAAGCCGAACTCTACCAGGCCCAAAGTCAGCAACACCTCACCGAAGCCGAATCCTATCTTGATCGCGCCTTGACCCTGTTTGAGACCAGTTCTCGCTTAGATATTGTCGCCCAACTCAGCCCCCTCTTAGGAGAAGTCCTCGCCCGGTTACAGCATTGGGACCGCTTGCTCATTCAAGTGGAAAAAACCCTAGAACTCCATCAAAACCACCCGGTGCAATTGGCCCGGGATTATGGATTTATCGCAGAAGTCGCCCTGGCGCGGTTCGAGTGGACACAGTCCAAAGAATACGCCCAAAAGGCGATCGCCGCTTTAGCCTTGGCCCCTGTCCCCGAGCGCCAAGAACAGGGATTGTACTTGTATTTATTAGCTCGGGCCACGGTCCCTGAGTTGAGCCTTCAGGACGCCACCTCGGCCCCGAGTAAATTCAAGGATTCAGCCCCCTCCTGGTATCAACAGTCCCAAGCGGCCATCGAAATTCTCAATTTAGCCCAACAAGTCACCAAACCCGAACGAGACCCCCAACTTTATATTTCCATCTTAAAACTGTTGCGATCGCTCTATTTTGAGCATCGTGAGTATGTCGAAGCCTTTCGCCTCAAACAAGAACAACGCTCCATTGAAACCCTTTATGGGTTCCGGGCTTTTGTGGGGGCTGGATTGCTGCAACCTCAAACGAAGAATCATCCGCAACCCTTAAACCAAACGGCCTTAAGCGGACTGAATCCAAAGCATTCCGAAAATTTAGGACTTCCTCAAGAGATCGCTGCTGCTGGCCGCCAAAGCCATATTGAATGTTTGCTCGAACGGATGACTCGCGCCGATAAAAAACTCACCATTTTGTATGGCGACTCTGGGGTTGGCAAATCCTCCTTAGTGAATGCCGGATTCGTTCCCGCATTAGCGGGACGGGCGATCGGCGATCGCCTTGCTTTGCCCGTAGTCCTGCGGTCCTATACCGATTGGATGGCTACCTTGAACAAACGACTCAATGAAACCATCAGCCAAACCCTGGGAATTCCCCTAGAACCCAATCCCGAGTGGGCCGAACTCAATGGGGACCTAGAGCCTGGTGAACATCTGACTGGACAGAAATCCCCTGACCTTGGACCAGTTCAAGCGGCCTTATCCATGCTGCGGTCCAATGTCAATCGCAATCTCCTGACCGTGATTATTTTTGACCAATTTGAAGAATTTTTCTTTGTTCATAAAACCCAAGAAAGTCGGCAAGAATTCTATCGCTTTTTACAAATTTGCCTCGATATTCCCTTTGTTAAAGTAATCCTGTCGTTAAGAACGGATTTCTTACATTACTTATTAGACTGCGAACGGTTATGCTATCTCGATGCGATTAATAACGATATTCTCAGTAAAGAAATTCGCTATCAACTCAGTGATTTTTCGGCAACTCAGGCGATGGAGGTGATTCAGCGCTTAACGGAACGGTCCCAATTTTACTTGGAGACTGAACTGATTGAGGCGTTAGTTCGGGATTTGGCCAATGAAACAGGTCAGGTGCGCCCGATTGAATTGCAACTCGTCGGCGCTCAACTGCAAGATGATGAAGAAAAAATCACCACCCTAGAACAGTACCAAAAGCTCGGCGATCGCCCCAAGGAAATCCTGATTGCCCGATCGCTCGTCCAAGTCATTCGCGATTGTGGACCGGATAATGAAAAACCGGCTTGGGAAGTCCTGTATCGTCTGACCAATCAAAACAACACCCGACCCTTGCGCACCCAAGACGAATTAGAGGCATCCGGAGAAGTCACCCCGGCACAACTGGACTTAATTTTAAAAATTCTCGAAGGAGCAGGTTTAGTCTTTATTCACCGGGAAGAATCCGGCGATCGCTATCAACTCGTCCATGACTATCTCGTTCACCCCGTCCGCCAAAAATACGAAAGCGCTTTTGGTCCCGAAGCGCAGTTAGTCAAGGCTGAAGAAGCCAAAAAAATGACCCAAGCGCAACTGGAAAAAAGCAATAAAACCCTCAAACGTCAACGGGGTTTTCTAGGCTTCTTAGCCGGTTTACTCGCGTTTGCTAGTGTATTCGCCCTCGCCCAAAAAGAACAAGCCTCCATCGGAGTAGAAAATGCTCAAATTACCGCCATTAGTGCTTCCAGTGAAGCTCTCTATGTCTCCGATCGCGAATTTGATGCCTTGGTGGAAAGTTTAAGAGCTTGGCGAAAACTCTCCATCGCTAAAAACCCAGACTCGGAAACGAAACTGCGGGTGGCAACTGCCTTACAACAAGCGGTCTATGGGGTGCGAGAACGTAACCGTCTCGAAGAACATGGTGCAGAAGTCTGGAGTGTCGCCTTCTCTCCCGATGGTCAGTTATTAGCTTCGGGAAGCAATGACACTCAGGTGTTGCTTTGGAACCGCAACGGCAGTCTCCATAAAAAATTGGTGGATTATAGTCTGGATGTGACTGGGGTCAGTCATGCTGATGAGGTCACCAGCGTCGCCTTCTCTCCCGATGGTCATTTTATTGCTTCAACCTCTAGGGACCGCACGGTTAAACTCTGGAAGCGAGACGGCAGTCTCTATAAAACCCTCACAGGCCATACCGATAGCATTTATAGCGCCAGTTTTTCCCCGGATAGTCAATTTTTAGCCACGGCCAGTCACGATCAAACGGTCAAGCTATGGCGGGTCTCTGATGGCAGTTTGGTCCAAACGTTTCAAGGTCATACGGATTCGGTGAATTGGGTGACCTTCAGTCCCGATGGCCAAACTCTGGCTTCGGCTTCTGATGACAAAACGGTTAAACTTTGGACCCTAGATGGGACCCTCCGCAAGACGTTAAGGGTTCATACAGATTGGGTGACGGCATTGGCGTTTAGTCCCGATGGTCGTCATCTGGTTTCTGCTGGGGTAGACCATATGATTTCGGTGACGAATCTGGAGGAGAACTTGACACAAACCTGGAAGGCTCATGATGATATTGTGTTTAGCCTCAGTTTTAGTCCTGATGGTCGCTGGTTTGCATCGGCAGGGGATGATAATGCGATTAAAATTTGGAAGTTAGATGGGACGCCGATTAAAACGCTCAAGGGTCATAGTGGCCGAGTCACCAGTGTAAATTTTAGTCCCGATGGCATGACTTTGGCTTCGGCCAGTTGGGACAAAACGATTCGCCTTTGGACTCTGAAAGATACGTTTTTGAAGGTGTTAGCTGGGGAGGTGGGTCACAAGGGAAGAGTGTCGAGTATCAGTTTGTCTCCCACGGGAAAACAGTTGGCATCGGCGAGTTGGGACAAAACGGTGAAAATTTGGAGTTTGGACCCGGGTCGGACCACGGAAGCGGTGACGACGTTACAGGCTCCCGATGGACATGGCGATCGCGTGTTTGGGGTGAGTTTCTCTCCCGATGGTCGGGCGCTCGCCTCGGTCTCTCAAGATTGTACGGTCAAAATTTGGAATGCGTCCAATGGCACGCTTATAAAAACTTTAGTGGACCCGAATTTGACCGCCGACTCGGACAAACATTCTGATTGTCCTGTGGAAAGTAGTCACAGCGATCGGGCTTATTCGGTCAGTTTTTCCCCCGATGGTCAATTAATTGCTTCGGGTTCTCGCGATAAAACGGTCAAAATTTGGCGGATCGATGGCACTTTATTGGGGGTTTTGGAGGGTCACACCGAACGGGTCAATAGTGTGGCTTTTTCCCCCGATGGTCGTTTGATTGCCTCCGGTTCTGATGATAAAATGGTCAAACTTTGGAACAAGGATGGTGAACTGCTCCAAACTCTCTCTGGTCGCTATCCTCATCAGTCTTACGTCACCAGTGTGACTTTCTCTCCCGATGGTCAACGGGTTGCTTCGGCGAGTTGGGATAATACGGTGAAAATTTGGCATCTGGATGGAACACTGGAAAAAACTCTGTTGCAAGGCTATAGCGATAGTGTGGAAAGTGTGCGCTTCTCTCCCGATGGTCGGCTGTTGGTTTCGGCCAGTTGGGATGGCACGGTTAAGCTTTGGAGTCTCAAGGATGGGACGTTATTAAAAACCCTTCAAGGTCATACCTCCGGGGTTTTAGATGTGGAGTTTAGTCCCGATGGAGAAATTATTGCCTCGGCTGGAGATGATAATACGGTGATTTTGTGGAATTTGGATCTAGATGATTTAACTCGCCGCGCTTGTACTTGGCTCCATGATTATTTCAAGTATTCCAAAAATATCAGCGAGGGCGATCGGGCGCTTTGCGAGGAAGCGATTAAGGAACAACGCTTTCCTAAATCTAGTGTTCCTGATTTTCCCTGGTTGAGTCGGTCTCGATAAGGATGGGGGAGGGGAGAACCACGGATTACACTGATGTTCACGGATTGGTGAGGATTGTGATATGATTTTTGGGAAGTAATCTAATTATTTATTTTCGGTCTCTCAAAGTTTATGTCTGAATTACCTCCCCTCAATTTTGATACAATTTGGGATATTCTTAATGACAAGATTGATGATTTGACGGTTAATGGTTTGGTTTGGCATTGTTTAGGGTATCGCTATGAGGAAATGAACCAAGTTTGGAATACGGATGCGGTCGATCCTCTCTGGCGAGACGAGTACCCCGAACCTCCCGACTTTATCGCCAGCCGACCGGCTACGGTGAAATTGACTCGTTCTATTCCTAAAGAAAACAAGCAACTGCTGAAGGAAAAGTTGGGGTTTTCGGGTTACAAGGTGGGTGAGTTGGTTCCTCGCTTAACCCGTCGCGCTACGATGGCAAATTGGTTATTAAGTTATTTAGAATCTCAATCTTGATGGGGGAGGCGTCCAGTCTTTCTCAGGCTATTTCGGTTAACCTGTTGATTTAGGATGGATGTTTAGTAAGGGGCAGTTTTCCCTCAATCCGGGTAGATTGAGGTTTGATATTTTTAATCTGCAAATTGCAAGTTGTCAATCTGTTAAATAATAAAGTTAAACCGGGGCTAAATCTGCCGGAATTCTGATTGACGGCATTGGGGAGAGATGCTTAATATTAAGGGAAGGTAAAAACTGTAAACAAATATTAAGTTTATGAATGGCTCGGGGGTGGAGCCTTCTGTGATGCCACCCTGGTTGGATAAACCCTGAAAACTCCTATAGAGACTGCAATGCAATCAACATTTCCGAAAAGACTTCTCATATCCGTGGCGGCCTTTTTCCTGGCGGTATCAGCTTGGGCGATCGCCCCGATTTCTGCTCAAGCTTATGACAATCCAGAGTTACTGCCGGAGATCCAAACCCCGATTATTGACCTCGCCAACTCGCTAACGAGCATCCAGGAAGAGAAATTAGTCCAAGAGTTAGAGAATTTTGAAGCAGAAACCGGCTGGAAACTGAGGGTCCTGACCCAATACGATCGCACCCCGGGTCGGGCGGTTAAGGATTATTGGGACCTCAACGATAAGAGCGTCTTACTGATCGCGGACCCTCGCGGAGGCAACCTCTTGGGATTCAATGTGGGGGATGAGCTCTACCCCTTACTGCCGAGAACCTTTTGGATCGAATTACAAACTCGGTACGGCAATCAATTTTTTGTGCGGGATAATGGAGAGGACCAGGCGATTCTGAGCGCATTAAATAGCGTGGAAAATTGTCTGCGCCAAGGGGGATGCCTGGTGGTCCCCGGGTTGCCGAGGGAGCAATGGATCCTTACCCTGATTACTTCAACGGTGGGTGGCGTCATCTTTGGATTTGCGGCACATCCGAGGAAAGATCGACAAGCGTTTTCCTGGCAATGGGCCTTAATGTTTTCACCCCTCTGGGGAATTTTATTTATTGCCTTTGGTCTGGGACCTGTGATTTCGCGGACCAGCGATTTTTTACCCTTACTGCGGAATATCCTCGGGTTTCTACTCGGTGCACTGGTTGCTTATTTAACGCCGATTATCAATGGGTCCTCGACTTCTGAAACCTAGGAATTCGTAGGACAAGAAACCGGGTTTTTGGCACTGTTTTGCTGCGAATGGCTACAGATTTTTTCAAGAAACCCGGTTTGTCTTCCCCATCCTGTATTTCTGGAACAGAGTGGCACTTGGCTGATTTGTCGTTCACTCTATTGCCATTGTCTGGGTTCTTCCCAACCGGGCTGGTAGTGACGCAATAAGCTGGTATCCAGGGTGGGTCCCTCGGAGTCGATCGCGAAGGTAATGGTGGGGTCTGGATGACCTGTCAGGGTTCGCAACAGATCGCCGGTTTCCACATTCCAGAGTTTAATCGTCTTTTCCAGACTGCCACTGGCGAGGGTTTTGCCATCGTGACTCAGGGTAACGCCGCGAACGATCCCGGAATGAGCGGCGATCGCCCGAATCAAACGCCCGGATTCCAAATTCCAAATTTTAATCGTCCCATCCTGAGAACCACTGACTAACAATTGACCGTTGGGACTAATTGCCAGAGAAATCGCCACATCGGTATCAATATTAAACGAGCGAATTAAGGCCCCGGTTTGGAGATTCCAGAGATTGAGCTTTTTATCAATGCCTCCAGTGGCGAGGATGGTCCCATCGGGACTGAGGGACATGGGGCGAACAGTTCCAGAATGCCCACTGAGGGTCCGTAAGCGTTGCCCTTGAACGAGGTCCCAAATATCGAGGGTGCCATCATAGCCGCCACTGACCAAAATTTTGCTATCTTCACTAATGGCAATGGCACTGACTCCGCTGGTATGTCCGGCTAGGGTGCGAATAAAATCCCCGCGACCCCGTTGCCATAGATTCAATTTTTTTTCTGTACTGCCACTGGCGAGAGATTGTCCCCCCTGACCCCCAGCGATGGGATAAAAGGACCAAGAATGTCCACAGAGGGCTTGAGTAATTTCGCGATCGCGCAGTTTCCAGAGTTTAATCGTGCCATCGTAACTGCTGCTGGCAACCAGGCCCCCATCGGCACTGATGGCAACGGGATAGACATAGTTCGAGGAGCCCGTGAGGATGCGTAACCATTCCGTAGAAACCGGGATAGTGGTGAGGGATTCCAGATAGAGATTTAGTCCGCCCATATAAAAGAGGTCATCAAGGCAGAGGCGGGCGCGACCCTCGCTCAGGGCGATTAAATGGGTGGGTAAAAATCCAGCTAAAATCGGGTGATATTCCGACGGGGACGGGGGAATCGGTTCGGGAATCAGGACAAAAATGATGGCCGCTTGGTGCTTAATTTGGGAGAGTTCCAGATCCCAGACTAAGGGGGAATTGGAACCACCAATGGCTTGAACGGAAAGGGCGATCGCGGGATTCGCTGTGAGGGTAAAATCGCCCGGAATTGGGGATTGTGGTCGAGGATCGCGGTCAATTCGAGTGACCCGGTGATCTAAATAGGTGGCGACGGCTTCGACTCCAAGCTGATGTTGAAGGCGATCGCGAAACCGTTCCGAGAGGGGGGCCTGGTATTGAGCCGAGGACAGTCCCCGTTCACAGATCTGGTGAATTGCTCTGAAGCGTTCCCCGGCGATCGTCACCTGTTCGCCATGCAAACCCGGAGACTGGCAATGCAGCAGTTCGGCCCCTTTGTGATTGAGCCGTTTAATAAAATCCGCCTGTTGAAATTTGAGGGGGGTCGTCCAGTCCATTGGTTGCTGTTATCGTTCTTCCCAAGATTGTACATGGATTTTATGAGTGGACCTGTGGCGACTGCCTAATCGGCGATCGCCTCGAAAACAAAGCACCCTAGAAATATGAACCCACAATCACCCCCAGTCGATCGGTAACCGATAATTTTCTGGCTTAAATCCAATCTAAACTATAAAATCTGTGCCACAAAACCCGGTTTCTGACTTCAATCTTGGATCTTAACCTATATGAGTGTGTCACTCCGAAGATCAAGATGGAGCCTTGTTGGGCCATCCAAAAGCCGAAGGGTAGCCCTCCAATCCGAATCAGGTTGAGGGGTTGCATGAATAAAATGCTGCACCCAATGGAGAGGATTCCCCAGGCGATCAGCAGGTTGCGAATTAAAGCTTTGTTGGCCCGCCAATAAGCGTGACGGTTGTCATTGTTCATGATTTTTTATCAATGAGAGTTTTGTGATGTGAAGTTTACTCAGCATACAGTGGGATGCTTTGGCTACGCTATAGCATTCCTTGCAGGATTTGTACCTCACCCGATGTCCCCTCGGATGTTCTGGGCCGCCGACGAGAAAGGGGCCGCCGACGTCTTCCACAACGGCACGCAAGGACTGCTATAGAGGGAAAGATATTTTTCCCGGGAGAAAAAATACCGGAGATTGAGCGATCGCCAGGTGAGTAAAAGTGTGAGATATTATGGCTACAGATACCGATACAGTTTTTTT
Organism: Oscillatoria sp.; assembly: GCA_011390515.1. Taxonomy (GTDB): domain Bacteria; phylum Cyanobacteriota; class Cyanobacteriia; order Cyanobacteriales; family Laspinemataceae; genus Laspinema. The sequence goes on along the minus strand of JAABSJ010000011.1, from coordinate 33,927 downwards.
ATGGGGATCGCTGATCCCGAGTGAGGGTCAATCCCGGCGATCGCCTCACTGGGAATCATTTTCGGCTGGGGCGCTACAAGGGCCGATTCTTGATCCCCAAGGTTAAATCACGATGGTAATTTCTGTTTTAGGGTTCTACATCAGGGCGTGGTTTGGCAACTTTTCCCGTCCTGTTCTCGTCCGGTAAAATTCCCCCGGGGGAGAGTATTTTTCTCGACTTTTTGTGGGTGAGTCCCCTTCTCCTCTGCCCCTTGAGGTAGAGCAGAAGGACTCGTTTGTTAACCCGCTATTCCTGTAAGGGGAGATTCTCTTCTTGTGATTTGTATCACACCTATGCTTAGAACTCAAACGCTATAACCCTTAGAGGACAGTCCTTTAAAAATTTCTTACGGAAGCTATCCAAAAGTTTATGAAGAAATATTGCAGTTGCTTGATTTAACTGTTAAAGTATGCTCAAGGGCGACTTAAGTCCATACTCGTATCTAGGAGGCCAGCCCACCATGTACAAGAACCCAACGGATACAGTTCGGAACTAAGAATAGGACCGAGGGGGAAATGGAACCGTGCTACCGCGTACCATTCAACATCAAACTGCGCGAAGGCGGATTGTCAATTTCAATAGCACTTGTGGATTGGGTTTCCCAAGAAGAATTGGCATCTGCGGCGTTGACTCCATCACCCTGATTAGGCTTTGAAGTATTTTCATCCGGCATTTTGTGGAAGGGGTCAGCAATTGTATAACATACCCATTCTGAACCCCTTGCATTGAAATCGCTGATGCTACTGACTGGATTTAACTTATCCTTCTGATCGCCAAAACAGGTGACTCTGTGAAGTGCCAAAAAATATCAACAGACTTGGCATGGAATGGGTAGAGGGATAAGACCTCAACTATGGAGGCTTCATTTATGAACATTCAAGACAAGACTGCACTGATTACTGGCGCGTCCCGTGGAATTGGGCGGGCGATCGCCCTGGAATTGGCACATCAAGGCATGAAACGAATCATTATCGTGGCCCGCGATCGCGACAAATTAGCGGAAGTGGAAGCCGAGATTGCCATCCTGGGGGTAGAGGTCGTGAGTCTCCCTTTAGATCTCACGCAACCTGTGGAAGTGGACATTGCGATCGCCAAAGCGTGGAAGCATCATGGTCCCATTCACATCTTGGTCAATTGTGCGGGTATCGCACATCAGACCCCCTTCTTGCAATCGAAATTTCCGAAAATTCAGGAAGAACTTTCCCTGAATATTATGGGAATGTACGAGATCACGCGCATGGTTGCCAAACGCATGGCGGCAAGGCAGGAAGGCACAATCGTCAACGTTTCCAGCTTAATGGGCAAAGTGGCTGCACCCACTATGTCCACCTATTCAGCAACCAAGTTCGCCATCCTTGGCTTCACCCAAGCCTTGCGGGGGGAACTCGCGGAACATAATATCAAAGTCGTCGCACTTCTGCCCACTTTGACTGATACCGACATGGCGAAAAACTTACAATTGTTTCGCTGGGTTGTGCCCATGACACCGCAGCAGGTGGCAAAGGCACTGGTATCGGGACTTCATAGAGACTCCTCGGAGATCTTAGTGGGATGGCAAAGTCATTTAGCGGTTTTATGCCAACGAATTGCCCCTTGGCTATTGGATAAAATGCTGTTGATGGCTTCCCCTTTATCTGGGGATCTGGTCAAGCGCAATGATCGCCGGAATCAAGCCAGCGATCGCCTTCTTAGGGAAGCTGCTGCCGCATCCCGTTAAGGGGTTTCTAAAAAACTAGGTTGGCACTATTGAGGAGGGGCGATTCGCTTTCTCGCCCCTCCTTTTGGCGTGAATTCTCAAAATGCTTAAGTCCTGTTCGGTAAACAGAGGCTGACTTATTTTACCATAACCGCTTCAACCCGACGCATCTTGTCAGAGGCACAAAAGAGAGAGAGTTTGGCCGAACCGTTGCACCCTATCCCCTCCAAAAATGCTCCCCGTCTGGATTTTGTGGTTTGTTGACATGGGACACTCTGGAATTTTATGTCCGTAAATTTATAAAAAATGAATTCATTGATACAATAATCGGAAGACTCATGCTAGACTCATACCAATTGGAGAATAAATTCCACGGGTAACCGAGTCAAAAGCATCAGCCAACGGTTTCGGCTGATCCGGGATCCAAATGCTCTCAGCTTGGGCAATTATTTTTTTGACGTTTCCAATATCTTCATTCCAGAAGAATTTAATTTTTTGGGAATGATTGTAATGACTGCACATCATCTGTAAAATACAAACCCAATAAACATTATTCGTCTAGCGGCGAGGAGGTTGATCCCATGTTAAATGCACAACAGAATTCCAAGGGAAACTTCATGGTTGTTGATCTGGCGGAGGGCGTTTTAGTCGGTTCGCTCATGCCCAAAGATAACCTCCCCGCACTGCGCTCAGGATTTGCTGGTTATCCGGCGAACCCCCGGTGGAATGTGATCAAATATCGGGCTTGGAAAATGGGACGGCAGTTGCGGCAGTCTCTGGATGAAGGGGATTTGGTGGTCCGTTCCACGGATTTTATGTTAGTTCCGGCGCAAGAGAGTTCGGCAACTCAAATTGGGAAGGTGCAGCAACAAAGCGATCGCTTTCTAACAACTCCAATGGTACTGGCTTAACCCAAATTCATGAATTCAGAATCTTCCCATAGTAAGGAGCGATCGCCTGAACAGCGATCGCTCCTTCTCATTTTATCCCAGCTTTTAACCCTGGGCCGTAATGCGATCGATTAAAGTTTGCTTCACCTGTTCCGCATTTTCATTCTCAACTTGACAAGTGCCTGCATTGGCATGACCCCCACCGCCATATTCCAACATCAATGCACCAATATTCAGATTGGAACTCCGATTTAAAATCGACTTACCCACGGCAAACACTGTATTTTGTTGTTTGAGTCCCCAGAGCACGTGCATGGAGATATTGCAGGTGGGATAAAGCGCGTAGATGGTAAACCGATTCCCTGCATAAATGGTTTCTTCATTCCGCAAATCCAGAACCACTAGACTGTTATAAACCTTGGCACAGTCTTTAAGTTGCTGATTAAATTTATCTTGGTGTTCAAAGTACAGATCAGATCGTTCTTTGACATCAGGAAGCTGCAAAATTTCATCAATGCTATGATTTCTACAGTAATCAATTAACTCCATCATTAATTGATAGTTAGAAATTCGGAACTCTTTAAATCTCCCTAAGCCGGTTCGAGCATCCATCAGAAAGCTCAAGAGCACCCATCCTTGGGGGTCTAAAATTTCAGACCGCTCAAATTGAGCCGAGTCTGACTTATCCACCGCTTCCATCATTTCGGTGGAGATATTGGTAAATTTGTCCGGTCCGCCAAAGTAGTTGTAGACCACCCGGGCCGCAGAAGGAGCCTTGGGATCGATAATATAGTTATCGTGAGCGTCTGGATTGCGGAGGGTTTCGCTTTCGTGGTGATCGAAGACTAAATGAGCAGTTTCGACATAGGGTAAATTGGTGGTAATATCGCGATCGCTGATTTCAATTTTGCCATCCTGCATATCTTTCGGATGCACGAATTTAATCTCATCGATCAGATTCAGTTCCTTTAACAGAACAGCACAGACCAACCCATCAAAATCACTACGGGTTACTAATCGGTACTTGTGGTCGTCGCTTGACATATTTCCCCCGGTTGGATCAGTATCGGTTTATTTTCGCTATGTTTCTCTATTGAAACCGATCTGTTCTCTACTGTCTAGGGTGTGGATATCGTCAAAGCAAGATAAACCAGGTTTCTTTATGAAATCTTTGCCAATTCCTGACAAAGAAAGGGTCAGAAACCCGGTTTTTTGTCCCCTGGATTGAGTCAGGGTCAATCTGCAAGAGAGATTAGACTTTTTGCCGAATTGTAAAAAGCCCCCCTTTTTAAGGGGGGTTGGGGGGATCGATCCGAAATTTTGCAAGAGAGATTGAGTCAGCGATTGGGAGAGGCGATCGCATCTTCATTGGGACCCATGCCACCTCGCCACAAGTTGACGATCCGGTCTAATCCCCCAGTGGCGAGGGTCAGTCCATTGGGATACCAGGCGATCGCCTGTGCCCAATCTGACTCGGACGAAATAAACCCGACTGCCTCTCCTGTCTCCAGATTCCAGAAGCGAATTCCATCCCGAGATGCACTGGCAAACAGTTGACCATTGGGGTTAATTTTTAGCGATTTAATCCAACTGGGATGATCCACCAGGGTGTAAAGCAGTTCTCGGTTAACTAAATCCCAAGATTTAATCGTGGCATCAAAACTACCGGAAATTAAACGATTGCCATCGGGGGTAAAATCTAAGGTGGTAATTCCGCGATCATGTTGAAATGAAGTCGGGAGGGGATTGCCGACAATGGCGGCTCCTTCACCGGGAATCACCGGCCATAAAATAATATTACCCTGATGAGTTCCGGCAGCGATCAGTTGTCCATCCCCGCGAAAGGCTACGGAATAAATCGGTTGTAAATTTAATAAGACGCGGATCAGTTGGCGATCGCGCAAATCCCAGAAGCGAATTCCATCTAAACCGCCACTGACTAAATTTCGGCCATCAGGGGAAATTGCCAGGGAGAGTACATTACTCGTATGTTCTAAAAATTGATGTAATAATTTACCTTCTTGGATATCCCAAATTTCGATCGCCCCGCCATCAGCAGAACTTACGAGGGTATTTCCATCGGGCGAAAAAGTCAGGGCGAGGACTCGATTTTGATAGGTTTTCCAATGGCGAATCCGTTTTTCTTGTTGTAAATCCCAGATTTCAATTCTCGGATCATTTCTGCCTCCACCCAGGGCAATAAAGCGGCCATCGGGACTAAAGGCCAGGGATTGAATCGTCGCGGATTCGCCTTCGATCGCCAGCAATAATTCGGGATTGTCCCAAGTCGGGGCGATGGGGCGATCGCCTTGCCCTTGAAACCCTGGATTAGAGTCTGTACTGCCGGATAATAGGGACTCTACAGAAGGAGCAGGCATCCGGGGTTGAGGCGTCGCCAGAGTGACTTTCCCCAGGGGAAACAAGGCTGTTGCCACCAGCAAGGGGAGGACGGGAAGATAAACCAGTAATCCAGGGATTAAACCCTGAGTTAGGACAGGTTTTTTAAATCTGAATCTCTCCATTCAGTTCACCAATAATCGATTCAGAACTTACGACTTAACAATATTAATTTAAACTCCGCATGGGTCATCGGAGGGAAATTCAGACTAGAAAATTCAGTGCTGATGATGACAGTCTGGTTGAATATTCGGGCAAATCGTCTGAGCGATTTGGTCCTCGGGGGGTTGTTCTTGCCAGCCTTTGAGAATGCCTTTCAACTCTGAACGGAGGGTTTCTAAAGACCGGATTTGTTCATCAATTGCAGCAACTTTGGCCTCTAAATGATGTCGAACTTCTCCACAAGGCAACTCGCCGCGATCGTGAACCTGCAAAATCTCTTTGATTTCCGTCAGAGTTAATCCCAAAGATTGCGATCGCTTAATAAAGGCCAGTCGATTCAGAACCGTAGAATCAAAGATTCGATACCCCGAATCTGCCCGTTCTACGGTGGGTTCCAACAGACCAATTTCTTCATAGTAGCGAATCGTCTTCACCGGCAATCCCGAAGTTGCAGACACTTCGCCAATTTTTAGGGATTTTTCCCTCACCAGAGTTTCCATCATCTTGCGGTTGAGGTGAACGGTATTACGACCCCGAACGGTTATTGCGGGGGATATTTTTTAGAAGTCATCAATAAAGGGAGGGGTTGACGAGAAGAAGCCGGGGGGAGATAATGTTCCGGCACTCGTTCCTGATCTAAAGGCTGACTGCGCTGAAGTTGCCACCATCGTAAAGCCAAAGCCACGGTTACCAGGACGATGCCAAAACTAAATAGAGAAACGCTTTGGTCAATTCCTCCGAGGGCGGCATCGACGGCACCGACAATCACAATAAAGCTAGTAATAGGTTCTTGACGGTAGGCTGACTTTAGAAATCTAATCAATCCAGGATTCATCATAGTTAGTGTTTTTTCTGCTCGGGTAATTTTTCTGTATGGTTAAGATTTAAAGTTAACCCCCAAGTTTAGGATAACGGCAATACCCCTTCCCCTGTTCATTGTAACTTTTCCAGCCTCGATTGTACTGTACCGTTTGGGGGGTTTAGCTGACGAGGGGCGATCGCCTCTCAAAGCAATCCGTGGGTGGAACTGCCAGTCCAACCGGGTCAACCTACTGATGGTTTCTGCGGCGATCGCTCAAATTCCGGAGGTCTTTCAGTTCTCCCGGGAGGTTTTAAACCCCACCCGGTTCCCGAGGTGCAAGTCCAGGGGACGGGTGGGAATTGCCCACCCGTCCGCCTTCAGGAGATGACCTAACTGAGGCCCAACCAGGACAGCAGTCCTTGTCCCGTCAGGTATTCTATCAGCAGAGTCAGGGCAAAACCAATCATCGCCGCCCGACCATTCAAGCGTTCAGCATACTTATTGAAGCCAAATTTTGGTTCTTCCAGCTTCGGGGTAACGGTAGGTCCGATAGGTTGGGGTTCTGTCATGGTGAGTCGGTTAATTTACAATTCTTAACGATTTATCATCTTCTATTGTAGGGATGGGGACTCATTCGTCAACAACAATCCTTCTAAAATTTCCTAAATTAAGGTATCACAAGGGAACTACAAGAGGTTATTCATGGAAATTGGCGTCCCAAAAGAAACAAAAGACCGGGAATATCGGGTGGGGTTGAGTCCGAGTAGCGTCAGAGTGCTCACGGAACATGGACATTCCGTATTTATCGAAACCCATGCGGGGGTCGGTTCAGGATTCAGCGATCAAGAGTATCTGCATAGTGGGGGGAAAATTGTCCCCACGGCGAAAGATGCCTGGAGTCGGGAATTGGTGGTGAAGGTGAAAGAACCCTTACCGGCAGAATATGGGGAGTTGCACAAAGAGCAACTGCTGTTTACCTACCTCCATTTAGCCGCCGATCGCCAATTAACCGAGACCCTAATGGAATCCGGCGTCTGTGCGATCGCCTATGAAACCGTCGAACTCCCGGATAAACGACTCCCCCTCCTCACCCCCATGAGCATTATCGCCGGTCGTCTCTCCGTGCAGTTTGGCGCGAGATACCTGGAACGGCAACAAGGGGGTCGAGGAGTGCTGTTGGGAGGCGTTCCTGGGGTCAAACCGGGCCAGGTGGTCATCTTAGGCGGAGGGATAGTCGGCACAGAAGCGGCCCGGATGGCAGTCGGTATGGGCGCCCGAGTCCAAATTTTGGATATCAGCGTCGATCGCCTTGCCTATCTGGAAACCTTGTTTGGATCCCGGATCGAACTGCTGTATAGTGAGTCCTTACAAATCGAAGCAGCCGTTCCCGATGCCGACTTACTCATTGGTGCCGTCCTCATTCCCGGACGTCGTGCTCCGATTTTAGTCCCGCGTCAGTTGGTGGAAACCATGCGTCCCGGGTCAGTGATTATTGATGTTGCCGTGGATCAAGGCGGTTGTGTGGAAACCATGCGTCCCACTTCCCATACAAATCCTACTTATATTGAAGCCGGAGTTGTGCATTATGGCGTACCCAATATGCCCGGGGCCGTCCCTTGGACTGCAACCCAAGCCCTTAATAATAGTACCTTACCTTATGTGGTGAAATTAGCCAATAATGGCGTAAAAGCCTTAGCATTTGATGCCGCTTTATCTAAGGGACTGAATGTGAAAAACCATCAACTGTTGCATCCCGATGTTCAGCGAGATTTCCCCGATTTAGTCCCTTAAACATTAGAAAAAGCTAGAGGATTTGGAGCGCGTCCTCTAGCCTAATATTTGGAAAACTGAGACAGAAAAAGGGGGAAGAATGAATATTTTTCTGGAAACTGAGCGTTTAATGCTGCGGTCTTTTAACGAAACCGATGTTCATCACCTTTTAGAATTAGATAGTGACCCGGCGGTGATGCGCTACATTAATGGTGGAATTCCCAGTAATTTAACCGACATTGAAGCATGGTTAGCGCGAATTTTAGACTATTATGAAAATCACGAAAAATTTGGGTTTTGGGCCACTCATGAGAAAGCTACTGGAGAGTTTATTGGCTGGTTTCACTTTTACCCCGCCATCACCAGTACCTTTGGGGTAGCGGCGAATCTCGTTCGAGAGGGGGAGATTACCCTGGGATATCGCTTGCGGCAGTCAAGTTGGGGGAAAGGATATGGCACCGAAGGAGGGCGATCGCTTCGCGATAAAGGGTTTAATGATTGGGGGGTAGAGAGAATCATCGCTTGGGCATTACAAGCCAATCAAGCCTCTATTCGAGTCATGGAAAAAGTTGGGTTAAAATTTGAATGTGATTATCACTTAAAGCCAGAGCAGTTAACCGCATTAAAACAACCCGAGGAACGGCTGATTCTCAAGTATGGGTGTGATCAGATTCAATATTTTACCGAGAAAATAACCCAAATTTAGCTAAGTTTAAGGTGTTATTATACCTAATCCGGTATGGCGCAGGGGAAGGGTAATTTCAAAGGTCGTGCTAACTCCTGGTTCTGAACGACAACTGAGAGTGCCGTGATGCTTTTGGACAATCATCTCATAACTGATATACAGCCCTAATCCGGTCCCTTGTCCTACGGGTTTTGTGGTAAAAAAGGGGTCAAAAATTTGATTTTGAACTGCCGGAGGAATACCTCCGCCATTATCGGTAATGGCAATCTGAATTTGTTGGTCTTCGAGTTCCCTTGTCTGGATGTGAATCCTGCCGGAATTAGCGGGGGCATGGGCTTCGATCGCATCAAACGCATTGGTGAGCAGGTTCATAAACACTTGATTGAGTTCCCCGGCCAAACATTCAACTGGAGGGAGTTTACTGTAGTCTTTAATCACTTCAATTTGGGGAGGGAGAGACTCGGAAGCCCGGATGCGATGTTGTAGAATCAGCAGGGTACTTTCTAATCCTTCGTGAATATCGACCGCTTTCAACTGAGCTTCATCTAAGCGGGAAAAATTCCGAAGACTCAAGACAATCCTCTGGATGCGATCGGCCCCGGATTTCATGGAATTCAGGAGTTTAAACAAATCTTTTTTAACAAAGGGTAAATCAATCTGAGCTTCCAGTTCTACAATCTCCGGGTCGGGTTCTTGATATTTTTCTTGATACAGGGACAATAAGTCCAAGATATCTTGAAAGTAGTCTGTAGCCGGAGAGAGATTGCTATAAATAAAACTCACTGGATTATTGATTTCATGGGCAATGCCTGCGACTAACTGGCCCAAACTAATCATTTTTTCATTGTGAATCAATTGACCTTGGGTTTGCTTGACTTGACGTAAGGCATTGGCGAGAGATTCGGCTTTTTCTGTTAAATGAACTTCTTGGCGCATGAGTTGTTCGTTCGCTTGGGAGAGTTGCTGGGTGCGTTCTATGACCCTATATTCTAGTTCGGCTTTGGCTTGTTTTAAGCCCTCTAAAGCGTGGCGACGTTCATGGAGGACGGCAATTAAAACCAGGGTGGTGACGGAGATGACGCCAATAAAGGACTCTAAGAAGAGGAGAGAGGCGTTAAGATTGTCTTGGACAAAGGAACTGCGATTGAGAATGGTTCCGGCGATCGCCATTAATCCCGTCAAGGCGATCGCGAAGGTGGTCCAGCGTTCCGAAAACCGAAATGCCGCCCACCCCAACAAGGGAATCATTAAATATTCCACGGGATATCCATACCAAAAGGCTAAACTCACCACGGCATAAAACAGCAAAAACCAGCTAAAAGTTTCCAGACGTAGGGACCGCAATTCTGTCCAGAGAATTTTTCCGAAGTGAGAGAAAATTCGAGTCCCCTTTCTCTGTTGCCAACTCTGGCTTAAAAAGCGATGCCAAGTCAACAAAACCGGGGTAAAAATCAGCACACCGGCCACATTAGACACCCACCAAGTCACCCAAGACTGTGCAAAATTCGACCAATCTACCCATTGCGCCACACAAAGGGCCAAAATGCCCAGGGTGGCACTGATGGTTTGAGCGGCGATCGCCCCACAACCGACAAAAATAAACACCTCATTGGCGCGATGAAACGGATAGCGGGTGTGAGTTAAGCGGCGAATTAAACCCGCTCCCCATAGAGGAGTCAGGGTATTTCCGACGGCAGTGACTGCCGCAATTGCCAGACTAACCGGGGTGGGATCCAACAACAGTGAAATGCCAAAGGAACCCAAAGTAATCCCGGGCCAAATCCGGTTTCCCCAGATCAGAACTGCCCCCAAACCCACCCCTGCGGGAATCCAAACCGCTGTGACCCCCCCGGGGAGCATGGCTAACTTGAGTCCAAGGATGCCTAAAGCACAGTAAAAAAGGGCGATCGCACTGATTAATAGGACGTTTTGCCGAAACTGAACCTCGCCTAGTCTTCTCTTCATTTGACACTCCGTAGGGGAACTCTCATCATCAAAGACTCATTACTTAACGCCTATCTTATCGGCCATTCCTGAAATCGCCAATTCTGAATGGGCCTGAATTGCCCCTAGTTTTATGGCCTAGTTTTTGAGTCTATTTCAAGGGTGACATTTTCATAAACTTCATCCAAAGATAGGGTTAAATTTAAACTTTGCAGACTAAATGTTGCTGCAGTGGGAGTATAAGTTTGAAAAAGCCATCCCCCTTCCTCAGTCTTCCGGAAAACTTCCACTCGTTGATGTTTGGTATTGACCAAAACATACTCTTCCAGGCTGCTTATGGTTTGGTAATCGTTGAATTTGTCCCCTCGGTCAAAAGCTTCGGTACTGGGAGAAAGCACTTCAACAATCAATTTAGGAAAGCATTTATAGCTGGGATTTTCTCGGTCTTTGGAGTCACAAGTGACCATTAAATCGGGATAATAGAAGCAGTTCCGTTGTTCGAGATAAGCTTTAACATCAGCAAAATACAAACGGCAGTCTGTCCCTCTGAGGTGGCTACGGATGAGCGCAAACAAATTTCCTGCGACCGTGTTATGGGTGTCTGTTGTCCCTGCCATTGCTAGAACATCCCCATCGATATATTCATGTTTAATGGGGCTTTTAATTTCGCGTTCTAGGTATTGTTCGGGGCTGAGAAAATCAGCAGATTCAGAAAGAGCTATCATGTTTAGGGTTCCTCAAAATCACATTGTTATCGAAGCGGATTAGGAACGAGTCACGCTAAAACTGGCAATAGTCTAATCCGCAGCTAACTGGCTATAGCAATCCTAAATGATTTGTAACATCTGTCTTCTCCTGCAGGATGTTCTGGGCCGCCGACGGTTGGGGGCCGCCGACGTCTTCCACAACGGCACGCAAGGACTGCTATATCTGGATCATAACAGGGGATTGGCGGTAATCAAACTGGGGATTCATCAACCTGATCCGTCCTGTTTCTGAGGGGATAAGTGATGGCAAATCCCAGGTTTGGTTCTATTCGTGCAATTACTCCAAGGCATTCAGGATTGACTCGGGGCTTTTTTCTGCCTACCCTGGTGATTAGACACCCTCGGGTTTTATGCAGGACCGGATTGAGGGACTTGTAGTTAGCCCTGAGTTTTCTGTTATCCCAGGTTCAAACTTCCTGAAAACAGCCTACGGAATTCAATTCAAAACGGTGAATAGTTTCCTCGCGAAAATTCTCAGCTAACCCATTCGGTGCGATCGGCTAATTTCCCTTCCTCTGAAAATGTTAAGTTTTGGTAATTTTCGGCCAACTTAGGGTGAATTAGCCTCTATTAGCTTGTATTATTAGAGGTAGGCCACTTAAGTCTGGCTTTTTCCCTTAAACTCAAGCAAAATCTGACTCGGTTCACCCGGGTTTCAAGTTAAACCTAGGACCTGCAAATGATGAAAAAACCAATTTGGTAAAAATTGTAGCAATAAAACCTGGTTAGTTGTCCTTTGGCAATGGTGTTCATCGGAATATCAAGAATGCGTTGATTGCACCTTGGACTCCCTTACAAAATCTGTAAACTCGCTTATTATAGGGTCAGCCCTAATTTTTTTATCCCATAATCACCGATTGTGTAATCCGTGAATCCATCCCTATAAATTTTCACCAATCAAGACAATTTAAGATTATGAAGATGGCCACCAATTTACCCGGTTATCAAGTTATTGAAACCTTGTACAATGGGACTCGGACTTTAGTCTGTCGAGGGATACGGACCCGTGATCAACAAGCCGTTGTTATCAAGGTTTTACAAGATGAACAACCCAATTTTAATGAAATTGTTCAGTTTCGCAATCAATATATTATAGCAAAAAATCTCAACTATCCTGGCATTATCAAAACTTTATCCCTAGAGGTGTCTCGGAATGGCTATGCCTTAGTTATGGAAGACTTTGGGGGAGTTTCTTTAGCTCATTATGTACAATCGGCTACGGAAAAATCTCTCAAATTTCAATCCTTGGATTTATTAGAGTTTCTAAAAATTGCTATTCAAATCACAGGTATTATTCACCATCTACACCAAAATCGGGTAATTCATAAAGATATTAAACCCGCCAATGTTTTAATCAATCCAGAAACGACGGAAGTCAAATTAATTGATTTCAGCATTTCTTCTCTGTTACCTAGAGAAATCCAACAAATCGAAAATACCAATGCTTTAGAAGGTACTTTAGCCTATCTATCCCCCGAACAAACCGGCAGAATGAATCGAGGGATAGACTATCGGAGTGACTTTTATTCATTAGGAGTCACCTGTTATGAACTCTTGACTGGACAATTACCCTTTATTTCAGATGATGCGATGGAGTTGGTACATTGTCATTTGGCAAAACCGCCAATTCCCATCCATCAACTCAATCCCAGGATTCCGCTGGCTTTATCTAAAATTGTCATAAAAATGATGGCAAAAAATGCCGAGGACCGCTATCAAAGTGCATTAGGAATCAAGCATGATTTAGAGAGTTGTTTAGCGCAATTAGAAGAAAATGGGCAGATTCGGGATTTTGAAATCGGTCAACAAGACATCAGCGATCGCTTCCTGATTCCGGAAAAACTCTACGGCAGAGAAGCCGAAGTCACTCAACTCTTAAATGCCTTTGAGAGAGTCAGCCAGGGGGCCAGCGAAATGATGCTCGTCGCTGGATTTTCGGGGATTGGCAAAACCGCAGTGATTAATGAAGTTCATAAACCCATTGTCCGGAAACGGGGTTATTTTATCAAGGGGAAATATGACCAATTTAACCGCAACATTCCCTTTGGGGCTTTTGTGCAAGCCTTTCAAGACTTAATCGAGCAGTTGCTATCTGAATCCGATACTCAATTGCAAACTTGGAAAACAAAACTGCTGAAAGCATTGGGAGAAAATGGCCGAGTTTTAATTGAGGTGATTCCTGAATTGGAAAATATTATCGGGAACCAGCCACTGGCTCCAGAATTATCAGGAACTGCCGCCCAAAATCGTTTTAATCTGCTCTTTCAAAAATTTGTGCAGGTTTTTACGAGCAAAGACCATCCGTTAGTGATATTTTTAGATGACTTGCAATGGGCAGATTCGGCTTCAATTGATTTGCTAAAAATATTGATAGAAGAGACCGAATATTTATTGGTTTTGGGGGCCTATCGGGATAATGAAGTCTCTCCGATCCATCCTTTTATATTAGCCCTCAATGAAATGGTCAAAAGCGGAGCAACTATCCATACCATTACCTTGTCGTCATTAAGCCCAAACGACCTTAATCAGTTGGTATCAGAAACGTTGAATTCTCCGTTATCTCTAACCGCATCTTTAACCGAATTAATTTATCAAAAAACCCAAGGTAATCCGTTCTTCGCGACTCAGTTCCTCACCGCATTGCATGACGATGATCTAATTACCTTTAACCGCCATCAGTCCTCCCTCATTTTGGGAAGAATTCAAGGGGGGTGGCAATGTGATATTGCCCAAGTAAAAGCTCTCGCTATTACGGATGACGTGGTAGAATTCATGGCATTACAATTACAAAAACTGCCCCTAGAAACTCAGGATATTCTCAAACTAGCGGCCTGTATTGGAGCAGAGTTTGATTTGAATACCTTAGTCATTGTTAGCGAGAAATCCCAGGGAACGACAGCAATTGCTTTATGGCAAGCCTTGCAAAAAGGGTTGGTGATTCCCACTACCAAAATTTATAAGTTTTTTACTGAATCTGAGACTGAGGAAGTTGTTCATGCTTCGGCGAATCCCACTTATCGATTTTTACATGATCGGGTTCAACAAGCCAGCTATTCCCTGATTCCTGACCCCCAGAAAAAGCAGACCCATTATCAAATTGGCAAACTCCTTCAACAAAACTTGTCGGAGGTAGAAAAGGAGGAAAAGCTGTTTGATATTGTGGGACATTTGAATTTAGGCCAAGAGTTAATCACTCAACCCCAGGAACGGGAAGCGTTAGTCCGCCTAAACTTGGCCGCTGCCCAAAAAGCTAGAAATTCCACCGCCTATTCCGCTGCCAAAAGTTTTGTGCAAATTGGATTGGAATTGCTGGATGAGGACTGTTGGCAAAGTCAGTATGATTTGACTCTAATCTGTTATGTCAATGCGGCAGAAATAGCTTACTTAAATGCAGATTTTGACCCGATGGATTGTTTTGGGGAACAGGTTTTAAAATACGCGAGAACTTTACTCGATCAGGTGAAGGTTTATCAAATTCAAATCAGCGCTAGGACCACCCAGAATCGGATGTTGGAGGCGATCGCGATCGGTCAAAAGGCCCTCAAACAATTGGGGGTAGAGTTCTCCGCTGAACCGGATCAAGCCTTGACAGACGAAGCGCTCAAAACCTTAGCGGTTCAACTTCAGGATACCCAGATTGAGCAGTTGGTTAATCTGCCGGTGATGAAGGATCCTCAGACGATCGCCGCAATAGAACTGTTAGCCTTATTATTTCCCCCGGTTTATCAAGCCAGTCCCGGGTTACAACCCCTGTTATGTGCCACCATCGTGAGTCTCTCCCTAAAATTTGGAAATGCACCGGCATCCACCATTGGCTATGCCAGTTATGGCATGGTGCTCTGCGCTTTTTTGGGCGAGGTAGAAACCGGCTATCGGTTTGGATGTCTCTCACTAAGTTTAGTGAATCGGTTAAATGTGCGGGAATTCAAGCCGATGACTTTACTGTGGTTTGGGTTGTTTCTCCAACATCGTTACGAACATTTAAGAGCGACTCTCCCCAATCTGAAAGAAGGTTATTTAGTGGGAATGGAAATCGGAGAGTTCCTGAATGCGGGTTATAACATTGCGCTTTACTTTTATCATAATTTCTTCGCTGGGGTCGGACTGGAAGATTTAGAGGCGGAAATAGAGAATTACTGCGTTGTTTTAACTAAAGTCAAGCAGAATTCTCCCGTGCTTTACCTAAAAATGACCCAACAGATACTTCAGAATTTGATGGGAATCGCCCCGCAAAAAGAGCGATTAAGTGGCAGCTCTTACGATGAGAGCGTGATGATTCAACAGTATCAGAAAGATAATGAAATATTAGGCTTGACTTATCTCTATACCTACAAACTAATTCTGGACTATCTATTTCATCAGCCGCAAAATGCCCTCACCTATATGAGCGAAGCTCACCAAGCTTTGCAAGCGGTTTTTGGCTCCATTCACACCCCTATTTTCCATTTTTATGCGGCGCTCACCTATTTAGCGGTAGGCTCTAATCACTCAGAACAGGAGCAAGAGAATCTGCTGAAAAGCGTAGAAACTCATCAAACTATTCTGGAAGAATGGGCGCAGTATGCACCGATGAACTACCGCCATAAGCTTTATTTGGTCGAGGCGGAAAAATGTCGAATATTAGGAAAAAAATCCGAAGCGATCGACCTCTATGATCAGGCCATTGCTGGCGCTAAACAACATGAATATCTCCAAGAAGAGGCTTTAGCCAATGAACTGGCTGCTGAATTTTACCTAGAGTGGGGTAAAGAAAAAGTCGCCGCAAGTTATATCCAAGAAGCTTACTATTGTTATGCTCAATGGAGAGCGACAGCCAAGGTGGCTGATTTAGCACAACGTTATCCGGAATTGCTTTCGCCTATCTTAGAACAACCGCATCAGACGGGCTTTGTGCCAGAACCCACCACGGGAGAAATCATTCTAGCTCAACATACCTCTAGCCGGATATCGGAGGCCCTAGATTTGGCAACCTTGCTCAAAGCCTCTCAAGCCATTTCTAGTGAAATGGAACTGGACAAACTTTTAACCGTTATCTTAGAAATTATCATTGCCAATGCGGGGGCAAATAAGGGGGTTTTGCTTCTTAAAAAAGACCTAACTTTAGAGGTAAGAGCTTTGATAGAAGTGGGTAAATCTCCGGAAATTATCTCTTCAATTCCTCTGGAATCTAGCTTAGATGTTCCGATTACTGTAGTGAATACGGTCAAGCGGACTTTAAAACCTCTGGTTCTGGCTGATGCCCGAATTAATCCTCGGTTTATGACGGATAGTTATATTCAAAAATACCAGCCGAAAAGTGTGCTTTGTAGTCCGCTGATTAATCAAGGGCAGTTGTTCGGAGTTTTATATCTGGAAAATCATCTGACGGTCGGTGCGTTTACGAGCGATCGCGTGGAAGTCCTCAGTCTAATATGCGCTCAAGCTGCTATTTCCTTAGAAAATGCCCGTCTCTATCAAACCGCCCAACAAGCCTTAACTGAACTGAAAGAAGCCCAACTACAAATTGTGCAAAGCGAAAAGATGTCAGCCCTCGGAAACCTCGTTTCCGGCATCGCCCACGAAATCAATAATCCCGTTAACTTCTTAAGGGGAAATATTAATCCCGCCTTGGATTACATTCATGACTTGTTTGATTTGCTCGCGTTGGTTCAAGAAAAATATCCCAATTTAGACCCAGAGGTTCAAGATAAAATAGAAGAAATTGAACTGGATTATATTCAAGAAGACTTACCGAAATTAATCGAGTCTATGCAGGAAGGCGTCAAGCGGATTAACGACATTAGTAATAGCCTGAGAACCTTCTCTCGTGCTGACACCGATCGCCCCGTCGCCTGCAACATTCACCACGGAATCGATAGCACCATTATGCTGCTCAAACACCGGCTTAAATCCAATGAACATCGCCCGGAGATTAAAATCATCAAAAACTATAGTGAGTTGCCTCTGCTTGAATGCTATGCGGGCCAATTAAATCAAGTTTTCATGAATTTATTGAGTAATGCGATCGATGCCCTGGAAGACTCCAATCAAGGCTGTGAGTATGGGGAAATTAATAATCAAATTATTGTCAAAACCGAACTCTCCACTGACCAGCAACAGGTAATTATTCGGATTCAAGACAATGGCGTGGGCATGAGTGAAACCTTGCAAACCAAAATTTTTGAGCATTTATTTACCACCAAAGCGGTGGGGAAGGGGACCGGACTCGGATTGGCGATCGCCCGTCAAATTGTCGTCGAAAAACACTCAGGAACCCTAGCAGTCAATTCCACATTAGGCCAAGGCACAGAATTTACAATTTCCCTTCCCTACTGTCCGAAATCAAAGTCTGATCAAGGCTGAATTCAAGAAAGAACTGCTCCTAAACCCTTTAATGAAGGCGATACTATTCCCAATTAAACCTAAAATTAACTCGGTTCTAAATTCGACTCAACCTTTAACTCTTCCCCGGCAAAATCGACTTTATCATACAAATCCGCCAAGGACAGGGAAAAATCAAAGGATTGGAACGAAACCGTGGCTTCTAAACTATCATACTCGCGAAACAGCCAAGCTTGATCCTCTGTTTTGGTGTAATGTTCAACATGAGCGGTGTATTGGTCAATCAATAAATATTCCCTAAAACTGGCAAGACTCCGATAGGCTGCAAATTTTTCATCTTTATCGTAACTGCGAGTAGACTGGGATAATACTTCCGCAATCACAATCGGATTGGTAACCGTATCTTTGCGCCCTTCTTGCAATTCTATCGGCTGACCCACAACCATCACATCAGGATAAGTATAAATTCGCCGATCTGGAATCCAAAGGCGTTGATCGGCGATAAACACCCGATAGGGTTGGCGTCGCAACCCAAAATTTAAGGAACCCGCCAAATTCAGCGTAATTTGATTATGATTGGGAGTACCACCGGCCATCAGAACAAGGGCTCCATTACGATATTCATGACGGTCCTGGGAGGCAATTTCTTGAGCTAAATATTCATCAACCGTATAGGTGCGTTGGCTGAGGGTAGAAGTCATAGCAACTCTCAGGTTAGGTTTGGTTTTATTCTAACCCAAATTTAGGGTAGATAGGACTGCGCGATCGCCCCAGGTTATTAACCGCGTTTCTTCTTCTAGGTAATCCTTATTTTGAGGGGATTCAGAATTGGCTCCAACAGTTCGTGTGATTTGTAGTCCACTGATGAATCAAGGACAGTTAGGGGATTGCAAAAAATAAATCATCCAAACGTTTGTAGTAACCCCTTCATGGGTTTCTTTAAAGATGACTCCTGAAGGAGTCACTACGAACATTTTGGGGGTTTTATTTTTTGGAGTTCCCTTATTCCGACTCAACCTTCACCTCTTCCCCGGCAAAATCGACTTTATCGTACAAATCCGCCAAGGATAGGGAGAAATCAAAGGATTGAAACGAAACCGTTGCTTCTAAACCATCATACTCGCGAAACAACCAAGCCTGGTCCTCAGTTTTGGTGTAATGTTCAACATGAGCATTGTATTGGTCAATCAACAAATACTCCCGAAAACTGGGAATAGTCCGATAGGCTGCAAATTTTTCATCTTTATCGTAACTGCGAGTAGACTGGGATAAAACTTCCGCAATCACAATCGGATTGGTAACCGTATCTTTGCGCCCTGACTGCAATTCTATCGGCTGACCGACCACCATCACATCAGGATAAGTATAAATTCGCCGGTCCGGAATCCAAAGGCGTTGATCGGCGATAAAGACATCTAAAGGTTGGCGTTTGAGTCCAAAATTAAGGAATGCGCACAAATTACAAGCTATGCGATTATGGTTAGGTGTACCACCGGGCATCAGAACAAGAGCTCCATTACGATATTCATGACGATCCTGAGAGGCAATTTCTTGGGCTAAATATTCATCAACCGTATAGGTGCGCTGGCTGAGGGTAGAAGTCATAGCAACTCGCAGGTTAGGTTTGGTTTGATTATATCCCAAATTATTCAAGGTCAGAGTTGGGAAGGGATTGAGAGTTGGCTGTAACAGGTTTTATGTTTTACTCATCACCTGATTTGTGGATCATTCTTCGGTCTTTTTCTGGGAGGGGAGATTCCCTCGAACTCGTTCTCTAAATGCTCGTTCTGCCTCGATTTCATCCTGCTGGGCTTGTTCTAAAAACTGATATAAATACTCTTTTTCAACCCAGGTAAAGGTAGAAGAGCGATCGCATTCTTGATAAATGCCTTCCGTCAATTGATAAATCCGCCATTCCCGCCCATTGTAGCGCCAAAATTCCGGCACTCCCATCGCCGCATAGAGACGATTTTTATCAATATCTGTGTGGGTTATATCGACTTCTACCACCAAATCTGGGGGGGGATCGATGGTAAAATCTACGGTCCGCCCTGCAACTCGGGATTGATTTTGAATATAATAGGCGCAATCGGGTTCTGCACCGCGATCTAACTCTTCTCGATCCATCGTGGTAGACCCCATTGTTTTAATCTTCATCCCCATCTCAAACACGAGAATGCGGATAAAAACTTCAATCATGCGGAGGCCAAATTCATGACTTTCTAAAGGCATAGTAATTTCTAAAATACCGCGATCATAAGTCAGACGGGCGGAACGACTTTGGGGTAAAGCATGAAGAATCTGCTGATAAGCTTGCCAAGTTAAGCCTCGCAGGGAGACGCGCTTTTCCCCGAGCAGAGTGGGAGAATTTGGAGGGGTTGTGGTAATCATCTTAATTAAGGGTCAGATTAATTTTTGGGCTTTCTATATAGCGGTTCCCGGACTCATGAGGTATTCTCTCAAAGCCCCTCTCCCCCTTTGGGAGAGGGGTTTGGGGCCGCCATCGCTGTACCCTGTTGATATGAGAAAGGCTATATTTTATCGGTGGTAATTAACCCGAATTAAACAAAAGGGCGCGTTATCCCATCGGCAACGCACCCTTAATTCACAGTTTAACTCTTTTTCTTCGCGGTGGAAGTTGTGGATTTTTTCTTAGTTGTCCCCGTTTTTGACTTGGTACTACTGGTTTTGGATTTGCTGCTACTACTCTTACTCCTACTCTTAGAAGTAGATGCTTTTGCCGCCAGCAGTTCGACTGCTTGTGCCAAGGTGACATCTTCTACGGTGGTGCCTTCGGGTACGGAGGCATTGGTTTTGCCATGTTTGACGTAGGGTCCGTAGGGTCCGTCGTAAACGTTCACGGGTTCGTCATCTGCGGGATGTTTCCCGAGTTCCCGGAGGGGTTCTTTGGCTTTGCTGGTTTTGCTACTGCGTCCCTTTTTCGGTTCGGCAAGTAACTCTAAAGCCCGAGGGAGGGTGATGCTGAGGACATCATCTCCGGCTTTCAAGGACCGATATTCTTTGCCCTCTTCTTTGCCCCGATCGCAAACTACATAAGGCCCAAATCGCCCTAAACTGGCTTGGATTTTCCCACCATTTTCGGGATGCACTCCCAAGGTCCTCGGTAAGGCTAACAGTCCCACCGCTTGGTCTAAGGTCAAGTTTTCCGCTGTCACCCCTTTCGGAAAAGAAGCCCGTTTCGGCTTTTTATTCTCTTCCGTAGCTTCTCCGAGTTGGACATAAGGGCCATATTTGCCAATCATGATATAAATTGGCAGGCCGGTGTTGGGGTCGGTGCCGAGTTGCTCAGGTCCCTCGGTTTTTTGCTTGAGAATCAGTTGGACTTGTTCCGGGTCCAGGTCCGAGGGGGTGAGGTCCTTGGGAATGGAGGCGGTGACGACGCCATCGCCGTTGTCGGCTTCGATATAAGGTCCATAGCGCCCGATGCGAACTTTGGCATCGAGGTTTTCTAGTTCGACGCTACGGGCTTGGTTGGGGTCGATCGCACTTTCCTGTTGTTTGACTTGGGTTTCCAGTCCCGTTTCCCCAAGATAAAATTTCTGGAGATAGGGCAACCATGCCGCTTCTCCTGTGGAAATATCATCTAGGGTCCGTTCCATTTTGGCAGTAAAGCCGGGGTCTACCAATTCGGGGAAATATTTTTCCAACAAATCGGTGACGGCAAAGGCGGTAAAGGTGGGGACCAAGGCATTGCCTTTGAGAATGGAATAGCCGCGATCGATGATAGTGCTGATGATGCTGGCGTAGGTACTCGGACGTCCAATGCCTTCGCTTTCTAGGGTTTTGACCAGGGAGGCTTCCGTATAGCGGGCCGGGGGTTGGGTTTCGTGGCCGACTGCCTCGATATTTTGGCAATCTGGGCGATCGCCAACTTTCAAAGCCGGTAAAATCACCTCTTGGTCCTCTAACGCCGCATCGGGATCATCCGACCCTTCCACATAAGCGCGCAAAAACCCCGGGAAATCGATGCGCTTACCACTGGACCGAAATCCGGCATTCTCCACCTGCAAATCCACCACTACGATGGTTTGACGGGCATCGGCCATTTGGCTGGCAACGGTGCGTTTCCAAATCAAATCATAGAGTTGTAATTCCCGTCCCGAGAGGGGGGTTTGTTGGGGAGTGCGGAAACTGCTTCCTGCCGGACGAATCGCTTCGTGGGCTTCCTGGGCCCCTTTGCTCTTGGTGGCATATTGCCGGGGTTTGGGGCTGAGATACTCTTTCCCATACATTTCTGCCACACAGGTCCGGGCTGCGGTGAGGGCCTGTTCTGACAGATGCACCGAGTCGGTTCTCATGTAGGTGATGTACCCATTTTCGTAGAGACTTTGGGCAATTTTCATCGTATCCCTAGCCGATAACCGCAGTTTGCGGTTGGCCTCCTGTTGGAGGGTGGAGGTGGTAAAGGGGGGCGAGGGTTTGCGGGTGGTGGGACGTTCCTCAACTTTGGCGACTTGCCAAGGTTTGCCCGTGAGTTGGGTAACCAAGGCCCGGGCTTGTTCTTCGTTGAGGAGGACGACATTGCGACCAGCGGTGATTTGGCCGGTGGATTCATCAAAGTCGCTGCCCGTGGCCACTTTGCGATCGCCCAAGGTAACAAGTTTGGTCTCAAAGGGGGTTTTGGCCTGAACTAAGCGGGCTTTTAAATCCCAATAGGACCCTTGACGGAAGGCGCGACGCTGCCGTTCTCGTTGCACCAACAGGCGCACCGCCACGGACTGCACCCGACCGGCAGAGAGTCCCGAAGCGATTTTTTTCCACAATAGGGGCGAGAGGGTATAACCTACCAATCGGTCTAAAATCCGCCTGGTTTCTTGGGCATGGACCAGTTGGTAATCAATCGTGCGGCAATTGTTAAGCGCCTCCCGAATCGCCTCTCGGGTGATTTCGTGAAACACCATGCGCTTAATGGGCACCTTGGGTTTGAGCACTTCTTGCAGATGCCAACTAATACTTTCTCCTTCCCGGTCTTCGTCCGTTGCCAGAATCAGCTCATCGGCGTCTTTGAGGGCATCTCTGAGGGTTTTGACGACTTTTTGCTTGGTTTTGGGGATGACGTAGAGGGGCTCAAAATCCGCTTCTACATTGACTCCAAGCTGCGCCCATTTTTCCCCTTTGACTTGTTCGGGAATTTCATCGGCAGAGGAGGGCAGATCGCGCACGTGACCCATCGATGCCTCTACGCGATAATCGTTCGGCAGGAAGTTCCGAATCGTGCGGGCTTTGGTTGGAGATTCGACGATGACGAGGGTTGACATGGCACCTTTTGGGGATAGCAGCTTTGTAGAACGTCAGCTTTAGAGCTTTTTGAGGGAAATGTCAAGGGGCGATCGGGAAAAGGGGCATCAGTCTAGCTGGAATCTAGCGGCCCCGTTTTTGCAGTTGATCGCTGCTGGTCGATCCGTGCCAATCTCTAATTTAGATCCGATTTAGCCAACCCGATTGGGTTGCGGGATCGGGGGATGGGCGGTTCGGTGTTGGGGACTTGAGGCTGGAGGCTGAGACTGATTTCTACCCGGAGGACTGTCAAGAGCGGCGATCGCCTCGGTTCTGGATCGCCAGGGTTCCCGATCTCCTTTATATCTATAGATGGGGGTGATCAAGGGCGACTTAACATCCCACTCGGATCAGAGTTTTTTCCATCTGAGCTCCAGATGGTTAGGGAGAAGCTCCTTAAATTGACCCTAACACAAGCAGAGGAAACCGGAGGCAAAAATGGGGAAGGGGGTGAAGAAGTCGCGGATTAGACTTCCAGTTTCTCCCCGTTGGCAATGGGTTTTAGGCGTTCCTCTAAACGGAAACTGGATGGTTGAGATGAATCACTGGGGTGGAGGAACACCGAGTTTCCACGAGAGGAGTCGAGGGGATTCGAGGGGTTCGGGCGGATATCAAGGTAAGATGCAAGATGTAAAGAATTGCTAATGCACAGCCTGCACCAACTGGATGCTGAGTGATTGTATTGTATCTGCCGATAATTTCCTGTAAACTACCCAACGCTGACTGAGTACAGTACAGCGGGGGCAATAAAGCCTAATGTTTACCAGACTAAGGGTGTTTATTCCCTACGTTAGAGGCAAGTGTTCAAGTTCTTACCTACGGATGCGTAGCTAGTCTGTAGCTCTAAAACTTAAAGATTAAACAGGTTTATTGGGTTAATCCAGTGTCTTTAAGATAGTACCGACCTCTAACCTTGTCGAAGCTAACTTCACCCTTTGAAATGGGAGGCTCAATAGAGCCAAACCGTTATGCGTACAGTGTTGTAAGATTTCAGTTCGTAATTGCCCGAACAGCCGTAGATTGCAATACTACATGGGATTAAACAACTCCAAGGCGGTAATGGACTGACTAATCGATTCATGGAGAACAATTCTTTATGCAGCGTAAACCTAGTCCCTCCTTTCCTCTCACCGCTAATTGGAGTACCAATATAGCGGGAGTCTCCAGGAGGTAAGAAAGATGAACTTTGCTAATCTTGCCGCCCAGTTAAATGCTGGAATAATTTTGCCAGAGGGAATTGTCATCGTGACCCTGCTGGTGGTCCTGGTTTATGACCTGATCGTGGGACGGGAGTCGCTGAAGGTGACCCCCTACATGGCGATCGCCGGTCTACTGGCGTCCCTGGTGGCCCTGGTTTATCAATGGGATGCCAGCGACCCGATTTCGTTCCTCGGTGGGTTCAATGGGGACTCCATGAGTGTGATCTTTCGCGGCATTATCGCCCTGTCTGCGGTGGTGACTGTTTTGATGTCGATCCGCTATGTGGAAAACTCCGGCACCGCAATGGGCGAGTTTCTGATGATTTTGCTCACCGCCACTCTGGGGGGAATGTTCCTCTCCGGGGCAGATGAGTTGGTGATGATTTTTGTGTCTTTGGAAACCCTGAGTATTTCATCGTATCTGCTCACGGGTTACATGAAGCTGGATCCCCGTTCCAATGAGGCGGCTTTAAAATATCTGCTGATTGGGGCTGCCTCTTCGGCAGTGTTTCTCTATGGGATGTCTTTGTTGTATGGACTTTCCGGGGGAGAAACTCGCTTAAGTGCGATCGCCTCCGGCATGACGGCTTCCGGAACCGGCCCCTCAATCGGAGTGGTGATTGCCCTCGTGTTCGTGATTGCCGGTATTTCTTTCAAAATCTCCGCCGTTCCCTTCCACCAATGGACCCCGGACGTTTACGAAGGCTCTCCCACCCCGGTTGTGGCATTCCTCTCGGTGGGTTCTAAAGCAGCAGGATTTGCCCTGGCGATTCGTCTGCTGACGACGGCATTCCCCATCGTCGAAGAACAGTGGCACTTCGTGTTTACCGCCCTCGCCATCCTCAGTATGGTTCTGGGTAATGTGGTGGCCCTGGCTCAAACCAGTCTCAAACGGATGCTTGCCTATTCCTCCATCGGACAAGCGGGGTTTGTGATGATTGGTTTAATTGCCAATACCGATGCCGGATATGCCAGTATGATTTTTTACCTGCTGGTGTATCTGTTCATGAACTTGGGTGCATTCACCTGTTTGATTCTCTTCACCCTGCGCACGGGAACGGATCAAATTAGCGAATATGCCGGGCTGTATCAAAAAGACCCGTTGTTAACCTTGGGGTTAAGTATTTGTTTGCTTTCTCTGGGTGGGATTCCTCCCCTGGCTGGATTTTTCGGAAAGATTTATCTGTTCTGGGCAGGTTGGCAAGCGGGTCTTTATGGCTTAGTTTTGCTGGGCTTATTGACCAGTGTGGTGTCGATTTACTACTACATCCGCGTGGTTAAGATGATGGTGGTTAAGGAACCGCAGGAAATGTCCGAGGCAGTCAGAAATTATCCAGAAATTAGCTGGGATTTACGGGGAATGCGATCGCTCCAAGTGGGTTTAATCCTGACGGTGATTGCGACTTCCCTCGCTGGGATTCTATCTAATCCCCTGTTTACCTTGGCGAATAATTCCGTTTCTCGGACCGCTATGTTGCAAGTCTCTATGGGGAAAACTGTCCCTGTTGCCACTTTAACCAGTCCGGTGGAATTGGATGCTTCCAACACCCCTTAATAAAAGCCGGTTCAATCATCAACGGTAATATTTTGTAGAGGCAATCCCGGTGGGGTTGCCTCTCTCCTGTTTTAGCCAAAATACACACCCCGCCCCGCAGCGTCAAGCCTGGGGCTACACGGACAAAGCCTGCCTTCGCAGGCTGAAGTCAAAATAAACACCCCCGCCCCGCAGCGTCAAGCCTGGGGCTACACGGACAAAGCCTGCCTTCGCAGGCTGAAGCCAAAATAAACACCCCCGCCCCGCAGCGTCAAGCCTGCGGGTTTTTCTTTTAGCCCGCGCAGGCGGGCTTCGTCCGTATAGCCCCAGGCTTGACGCTGCGGGTTTTTATAGACCTATCACAACCGGATTCCGGATCAATTCCAGTCAATTCCAAATTAATTCCAGTAACCGAATCACCAGCCAAGTCAGTAATCCATAGACGGCGATCGCAATCAAAGCGTTGAATTCAAAAGCAGAATTTCCAAAGGTTGGGGTGGTAAATAGGGTTTCAAATGGCATGACAAAGGGAGCAGATAAGGCATAAATAAATCCGGCAAACTGGTTGGCTGGGTTTGCGCCTAAGAGTCGCAACAGGACTCGCAAAACCAACAAAACTCCCAATGCTCCCATCAGATAGTAAATCACTTGATTAGTCTTGCTTAAAGCCAGTCTGCGTCTAACTTCACCCATGCGCCGTTCCTCTTCTTCTAATTGGATTCCTTCAATTCGGCGGTTGATATGGTCTTCTTGTTGGCGTAATTCCTGAACCTGTCTGCTCAATCGCGCCTCTTCTTGTCGCAGTTCCCCGAGGTTTTGAAGGTGACGTTCTTGTTCCCGACGCAGTTCATCAATGGCAGGGTTTCGGAATTGCTCGGATGCACTATACCTGCGATCGCCTCTGGGAATGCCCGGATTTGGGGGTGTTAACGGTTGTTCTGGGATTCGGGCGGGGTATTCTTCCTCCGAATCCCAGGATGGGGGTTGGTTTGCGTTTTCGCGATCGGGTCGGCTATTATCTGAGTTCATCTTTATCCCTTCCTACAAGATAGTCTTATTGCTTATGCTATCAATCGGTTTACCCAGTGAGGGCGATCGCCCATAAAATAACCGCCGATTTCGGCGTTGGAACATCAGGGGCAATCCGTCAGTGATGCCACCATTATCTCTCACGTTGTGTTATCCTCTGCGTTCCCCGCCCCTGGGACTCCTCAGCCGCAAAAATTTTAGACCGTTAGAAACCGGGTTTGTTGAATTATCGATTCCGGTTGCGGTTCCGACGACCTCCGGACCAAGGCGGGGGACCTTCCGAGTCTCGAATCTGCAAAACTTCCCCATTCTCCCGAGTAATCGTGAAGGCATCCAAATCATAACCTTCATATTTTCCCATCACTGTCACGCGCTCCCCTTCGCGGAAATCCAGTTGATGATACCAACGGGGTCCGGCATCCACGATGACTTGACCCGTCCCGTCATCCAGTATAAACTGATTACCGACTACACTTCTAATCTCACCGGAGATAGTTAGTCCCGAAGTGCGCTGTAATTCTCGAATCGGAATTTGGGCGCTGACTGGATTAATGCCCATAACAAACATCGTAGCAGTCAAAACCGCTGTAAAGATTGATTTCATCTGGTTTCACCTCAAATTGGCCTCTAGGTTAGAAAATAAATATGACCAGAAAATGACCAAAAATCCAGCGATCAGAAATAGGGAAGGCTTCTCTCGGTCATATTTTGGTCATAATATTAAGGTAAGGTTAATTTAAGTTCAAAAAAAACGATTCATTACCGGAGAAATCTTGCAGAATGTTTAATTTAAAGTCTTCAAATCTAATCATGGCCTGTCTTTTGAGTGCCAAAGCCAGTTTACTATTAGTTGCCCCAGCTCAATCTGCACTCAGCAGTTCTCCGGTCAATCTCGCTGGGAATTCTTCCGTAGAAGTTGAAGTGGTTAACCTGACTAACAATTCCCCCAACAGTTCCGAATCAGCCTGGTTATTTAGTGATGCGGATGTGGATCGAAATGTGGATCGAAATGTGGATCAGGATGTTGATCAGGATGCCGATCGCAATCAAGCCGGTCAGACTTCCTTTATTCGTCAGGTATAATCTCTCGGTCGTTTTGAAAGCCGATTGACTGAGGACTGGGAGTGTCATCCAATCAAGTTTTTCCCGGTTTACACTCCCAGTTTGATTTTAAATCCAGGTAAATTATTGATGATTCGTCAGAACGACTGATTTATGGATATTTTTGAATTTCTATTCTATCCCTATGCACCTTCCCAATTTTTTGAGAAAAACTGGAATAAAATAGCTCTATTTATTCCTGGAAAAAGTCAGGATAAATTTGCGGGTTTATTTGGGTGGAATCAATTGAATCATTTATTGAATTATCACCTGATTCAGTATCCGAATTTGCGATTCTCTTTGGATGGAGAATCGTTACCGGCGACTCCCTCCCATCAATGGCTGGAACGACTGCACCAAGGAGCGACTTTAATTATTGATAGCGTTCATGAACGGGTTCCGGAACTGGAAAAATTGGTGGCTGATGTTCGGCAACAAACCGGATATCGCAGCCAAATTAACCTGTATTGTTCGCCGAGTGACCAACAAGGATTTAACTGTCATTATGATACCCATGATGTGCTGATTTTGCAAATTGAGGGGGAAAAAGACTGGTTTGTTTTTCCGGAAACTGTTCCTTTTCCCGTTAATGGGATGCGTTCTAAGGACCAGATTCCGCCGGATGTGCCGCCTTATTTGGAATGTACCTTGCAACCGGGAGATTTGTTGTATATTCCTCGGGGACATTGGCATTATGCGATCGCCTGTTCTAATCCGTCCCGAGATGACTATTCCCCATCCCTGCATTTGACATTAGGAATTGATTGTCAAACCGGGTTAGATTGGATGAATTGGTTGGGGAAAGAATTGCAGGAAAATACTCAATGGAGAGCGAGTTTGCCGGTGATTCCGTCAGGAGATAGAACCGCAGTGCAACCCTATATGGAACAGTTGCGCGATCGCCTGGTTGAATTCCTGGAAAATCCCGAAACCATCACGGGGTATTTAGATGATTTAAACTATCGCGATCGCACCCCACTTCCCTTTGCCTTCCCCCATCAACTAGGTAGTCAAATTTTCGACTTCGGACTAGAAACTCGATTTGTTCCTTCTACTTTACATCCCGTGCAAATCATTTCCCTTGAGGACCATCAAACTCAAGTGATTATCGGTGCCAAACAAGCGACAATTAAAGGAATTCCCACCGATGTCGTCGAAAAACTGTTTCGTCCCGGAGGATTTAGTCTCCTAGATTTAGCCGACTGGTGTCCCTCCTTGGATGTAGAAACCGGAGTGATTCCCCTATTGACTCGGTTAGTCACTCAGGGAATTTTATTTGTAGACGGTTCCTCCTCAATTGAGGAATAAAATTTTCGGTGAACTTCCCCTTCTAACCATCGGCCAAACCGGCGTAAAAATATGATTAAACCGGCCCGATTTGCAGAAGGGTTGATTGCCAATTCTAGCGCTTTTCTCATGGAATTCCTTTGTTCAGGGAAGTAAGCGGAAAATCGTTGATAGCACTGATATAAATCGGGGGTATAACATTGGTCTTGTTCCATCACCAATTCAAATCCGACTCTAATCAGGCGTCGAGCAATCCAAGCACATCGTTTTTTGACTTGATTTGAATAATCTAAGGCACTGGGAGATAAACATTCTAAACCTCTTAAGGTGTTAGCTAAATCCGATTGCCAAGTATAACTGTAGCTAATCAAATCATGACCGGGTTTAACCTTCAGGATTTTGGGGATAAAATTACCAGCAATTTGTAAACTTTCGGCTTGAATAATCACCGGCCAAATCGAATTTGTGTTGTGGATTAATCTGTCATCAAAGAGAATTAACTCTACTTTTTTGCAAAATAAATACCGTCTTTTCAGAGTTTGGCAAAGTTGCCGGGACTGTTCAATATCTTCTGGGGTAATTTCCCCGGATAATAGGGCAAAACTATCTAAATCAGAACCGTTCAAAATTGCCAAACCGCGCGGGACCGAACCGCGCAGATAAAGTGCTTGTAAGCGTGAGGGCCAAATCTGTAGACAAGTTTGGCGTAGTTCCTCCACTAAAGAGGTCCAGGGTGGAAGAATTTTATCCCGATGACAATCATTGAGAATAAAACCCTCTTGATTGGTTGGAAAAATGTGACCCCAAGGGATAATTTTAGTCATGGATATGAACTAGATTATGAATCAAGGGTTAATGAATTATATCAAATCCGGTTGTTAAAAGTCGATTTTCTCTTCAGAGAAGCGCAGGCGGGCTTCGTCAGTATAGCCCCACCCTTTAGGGTGTGGGTTGTTATAGACTTTGGGGATTGGATGGAGTATGAAGTCTCAGGAAAGAGAACGACTGAAGTCGTTACTACGAACAGAAGAAAGATAATGAATTATATCAAATCCGGTTGTTAAAAGTCGATTTTCTCTTCAGAGAAGCGCAGGCGGGCTTTGTCCGTATAGCCCCACCCTTTAGGGTGCGGGTTGTTATAGACTTTTGGGAATTGAATTCCGTATTAACGGTAAACGAATGGTAAAAATTGAACCTTGATTCAGGATGCTAGATACCTCCAGGTTGCCGCCATGAAGTTGCACAATTTGCTGGGCGATCGCCAATCCGAGTCCAAAACCTTTTACCGTTTCATAGCGTTTTTTATCCACCCGGTAAAACCGTTCAAAAATATGAGGAAGGGCATCAGGCGGAATCCCAACTCCCGTATCTTTGACCTCAATGATAGCCCAATTTTCTACCGTCGATACAGATACCTCAATTTTTCCTCCGGCTGGAGTGTAGCGACAAGCGTTACTCAAGAGATTGATCACCGCTTGGGGGAGTAAACTAATATCCGCTTTGACGGGAATGATAGTCTGGGTGCAATGATAGGTTAAGTCTAGGGACTTAGCTTGAGCTTCTGGGAAAAAATCAGCGATTAATTGCTTCAAAACCGGGGCTAAATCTACGGGATTTAAAGAGTCAGAATTTATTCCCCCTTCATGGCGCGCTAAAAATAACAATTGCCCGACTAAATCGCTCATTTTCTTGGTTGTTTCGACAATTTTTTGTAGACGTTTCTTCAAGGGGATATAATCTTCCCCATCGTCTTGTAACTCTTCCAAATCGGCGATATCCATTAACCCCACCTGAGCATTACTCAAGACTGCCGCTAAGGGGGTGCGTAATTCATGAGAAGCATTGGCGGTAAACCTCTGAAGTTGTTCGCAGACCATTTCTAAGCGTTCATTGCTGGCTTTTAAGTTCACTTCTCGGGTGGCTAATTCTTGTTCAAGTTTATAAAATAGATGAATCGACAAGAAAAACCCCAAAACTCCGACTCCGGCAGAAATACATAAAATATTCCAAGTGACTTGGCGATAAAATTTTTGATGGATTTGGCGTTTTTCTAATAAATTTTCCTCAGTTTCAGCAAAGCGGTCAATTAATAAGCGGGCTTCATCCATTGTCGCTTTACCTTCTTCCAACCATTCATAGAGTGCATCAGCCGGAACCCAAACCTCGTCGGAATCACGTAGTTTGTTGACTTCGGATTGGAGGGTAATTTTTTGGTCAAATATCTCTAGGTTTTCCTGGGTGATTGTCTTGATTTCTTGAAGAAGGAGGGTTTGTTCGGGGTTATCTGTGACTAAATATTGTAAGCGTTCTAAAGAGTCAGGAATTATCGGAATGGCTTGGTTATAAGGGTTTAAAAACTCTTCCCTGAATGTTAAGCCATACCCCCGGACTCCGGTTTCGGCATCAACTAGGGCATTTAAAAGGCGTTTAGTTTCTAGGCGGACAATTTGCGTATGTTGAACCCATTCTTCATCTTCAATTAAGCTAACTTTCAACCAAGCGAATGCAGATAAAGTGGTAAATAAACAAGTTACGGGAATGGCAATAATCAGAGTGCCACGAATGCGAATCGGCAGTTGATGCCAGAAATTTAGAGAAATTTTAAGCCCATTCATTGATTAATTATTCTGAGGTTCAAACTGATAACCCACCCCATAGGCGGTTTCAATCCAAGTTTCTATTTCCAATTCTTGCAATCGCTTTCGCAGGCGTTTCACCCGAGAAGCGACGGCGTTGCTTTCCGGTTCTTCCCCCCATTCCCAGAGGGCTTGTTCCAGGCGATCGCGACTGATTACTTTACCCGGATTTCGCATCAGATATTCCAACATTTGAAAGTCCCGACTGGCGAGTTTAATACTGCATTCTCCTCGGGTTAAGCGCATGGTATCCAGATTTAAAGATAAATCCCCCACTTCGAGAATATCCCCAATCCACAGGGGCGATCGCCTGCGTAAGGCGCGGACTCTTGCCAACAATTCCTCCACATCTACGGGTTTAACCAAATAATCATCGGCCCCCGCATCTAATCCCCTCACTTTATCCGCCGTCGTATCTTTTGCCGTCAACATTAAAATCGGCGAAGTTTTCCCCCCTTCTCGATAGAATTTACAAATAGAAACCCCATCTTCTCCCGGTAACATCCAATCTAAAATCAGTAAATCATAGTCCTTTTCCCCAATTAACCATCGCGCATCGGTTCCCTCCGCCACCCCATCTACAATATGTCCCGAACGAGTCAAGGCATTATGCAGAGGTTCGAGTTGTTCTGGGTCATCTTCAACTAATAAAATTCGCATCACAAACCTCGGCTGAGAACTGATTCATCCGGTTGATTTCGAGCAATCCTGAACGGGGACATTCCCTGTTCCGAGAATCGCTCCGTTCCAGATTACACCCATCCCTCTGTAGCCCTATAATAGTAGAGCTTAGACCAAGAAATCATTGGCACTGAGCATCGATGGCGTGACATTATCAATAATTCCTAGAACTTGATTGAACTGCGGGACTCGAATCGCAGTACCTAAGTCGATCGCTTCTAAACTCAAGTCAGCAAATGTTAATCCTGGACTCAGTTGAATGCGATCAAACCCGATTTCAAAATCCAGAACGCGATCGGCAGTTGCCAAATCTGTGGCGGCAGTTTCCGAGGATAAAACAAACACATCATTCCCCGGTCCTCCGGTCAAAAAATCTTGTCCTAAATCGCCACTGAGGGTATCATTGCCTTCCCCTCCATCCAGAAAATCTGAATCTTTTCCCCCAAACAGCAAGTCATTTCCCAGATTCCCCAAGAGCATATCTTGGCCCTGATTTCCCCAAAGGGTATCATCCCCTTTTCCCCCAAATAGAATATCATTGCCACTCAGACCCAACAACATATCTTGACCGACATTACCGGAGAGAACATCATCCCCTTCTCCCCCGAATAAGGTATCATTTCCTGAGTTGCCATTAATAGTATTCGGGATGAGGGAATTTCCGGCGATTACATCATCCATCGGGGTTCCCTGAATCTGATTCTGTCCCTGGGTATTTTGCCAGTTTAAGGGCATGACTACGGGAGAATTGCTGCGAATAATGCTGATGGCATCGAAGTCTTCTACATCATCGCGATCGCCTAAGACAGTTACCCGATCGCCGATGTTTAAATTGAACCCATTCCAACTCCCCCCCTGGGGTTCTACCCAAATTTGGCCGGTACTATCTTGGAGTAAAAATTCATCCTCCCTCACGGCGACAACTGTCCCGGCAATGGTTACCATCACATCCGGTTGAACCGGCAATTGACCAATATTTTGAACGGGACTGGTATTTAATGGAGTAGACACCACCGGAGGAGTCGGTTCAGGAACCGGAGGAGTCACACCGGGTAAGGCAAAAATTTGGATGGGTTCTGGGGAATTAGTCCGGGTAATGCTGATGGCATCGAAGTCTTCTACATCATCGCGATCGCCCACAATGGTCAATTGATCTCCGATATTAACAGTCACCCGGGCTCCATTCGCCGGTTCGACCCAAATTTGGCCGGTACTATCTTGGAGTAAAAATTCATCCTCCCTCACGGCGACAACTGTCCCGGCAATGGTTACCATCACATCGGGTTGAACCGGCACTTGACCAATATTAACGACCATTTTTGTATTCCTTCTGGATTGATATTGTTTTCTACTCCTTTTGACAATATCAAACGATTATGACCCAAAAATGACCAGATGAACTCAGGGTTTATGCGCCCAAGTCATCCTAGGTTTCGACCCGATTTCATCAAGCATTCCGGTAAAATTGAAGAGCGTTTCTACCGGCATCAAACCTAAAAAAATTTTTTTATCCGTACAACTACGGAATTGTCATTGGTCATTTGTTATTTGTCATTTGTCATTGGTCATTTGTTATTTGTCACCAGACCAAGGACCAAGGACCAACCCCCAAGGACCAAGGACCAACCCCCAAGGACCAACCCCCAAGGACCAACCCCCAAGGACCAACCCCCAAGGACCAACCCCCA
>JAABSJ010000111.1 GCA_011390515.1 Oscillatoria sp. | reverse complement strand
TCCACTTTCAGGGGATGGCGATTTTCAGGGTCGAGTTCACACAGCGCACGAGCGACGCCTAAACGAATCGATTCCGCCTGTCCGGTTAACCCACCGCCCCGGACATTCACCAGGACATCATATTCATTTTCCAGTCCGAGGGTTTCCAGGGGGGCTTTGGTTGCACCCAGGTACCCAGCGTTGTACTGGAGATAGATTTCTGCTGTTTTGCCATTGATCGTTACGGTCCCGTTACCCGGAACTAGGCGCACCCGGGCGACGGAAGATTTCCGACGGCCCGTACCCCAATACATGACGCGGCCACTTTGTTGCATTCCTTGCATTAAGAATTACCTCCTGGAATAGTGTTGATGGTCAAAGTTTCAGGTTTTTGAGCGGCGTGAGGATGCTCACTCCCGGCATACACATTCAACTTGGTGAATAATTGTCGCCCTAAGCTATTTTTGGGCAGCATTCCCTTCACCGCTTGCTCGATGATTCTCTCGGGCAAGCGATTTTGCAGTTTGGCAAAGGTTTCGGTTTTCATGCCGCCCGGTCTACCGGAATGACGCCGGTAGAGTTTTTGGCTGCGTTTTTTGCCAGTGACTTCAATTTTTTCAGCGTTGACCACGATGACGAAATCACCTGTATCCATGTGAGGGGTATAGATGGGTTTATTTTTACCGCGCAGGATGCGGGCAATTTCTACAGCCAACCGGCCCAGACGCTGGTTTGCGGCATCGATGACATACCACTTTTGCTCGATGGAGCCTTGTGGCGGAACGTAGCTTTTGTTCATGGTTAGTTTGTAGGTATCAGTTATCAATGAGCAGGGCTAGTGGGTCGGAATAGAGGCGGTGGCCTCCATGACGCCCCTTGCTTTGCCGAACTTTGGACCGAATATTTAATGAAGGCTATAGGGAAGCTTCATAAAAGGAGGGACTCAGGACAAACCCTGGCATCGTATCCCACCAAATTTCAGGGGGAAAGGGAGACTCAGGATAGGCCACTCGCAATAAGCATAGACCCTGGGCGGGTGCTGCATATTTAACTTCGGAGCGACGCTCATTCACCCACAGGTCTGTAAAGGATGAAGGGTCTCGCTCCGATGTCCCGACTTCAACCAGCAAGCCAACCAATAGCCGCATCATCCCATAGAGGAATCCATTGGCTTGCACTTCGATCTGAACGAATGGCCCTTGGCGATCGCATTTGGCCTCCTGTACCTCTACCCAGGAATGCTGGCGCTGCGACCCAGCCCGGTGAAAGGCGGCCAAATGATGATGACCCACCAAAGGGTTCAGGGCTTCTTGAATCAAGGATTCATCCAGGGGTGCATAATAATAATGCCAAGAAAACGGGCGCACGAACAAGTTGGGTTGCTTGTCGGTATAGAGGATGTATCGATAGCGACGGGAAACCGCCGAAAATCGAGCGTGCCACTGGGAGTCTACCGCCGCCGATGCCCGGACCAAAATATCATTGGGGAGGCGGCTATTGAGGACCCCCGCCCATCTTTCCGGAGGAATCGGACTGCTGGCTTCAAAATGAGCCACTTGAGCGGCGGCATGAACCCCCGTATCCGTTCTTCCGGCAGCAATTACGCGAGTGGGTTGGTTGAGGACCCCGGCCAGTACGGTTTCAATTTCCTCCTGTACCGTCCTTTGGTTTGGTTGCCGTTGCCACCCATGAAAATGAGTGCCCAGGTATTGAATGACCAGGGCAATTCTTTGGGTCAGCATCGTAGGATTGGAGGATTGATGGGAAACATGAGGGTTGAGCGCGAAGATTTTAGAATTAAAAAGACTAAAACCTGGGCGTCTAAAAATCCTGAGATTCGCTTAGACTAGCTCGATAATTGCCATGTCGGCATTGTCTCCCCTGCGGGAAACCGTTCTCATGATTCGAGTGTAACCGCCTTGGCGATTTCCATATCTCTCTTGAGCTTTTTCAAACAAGGCGTGAACGAGCTGTTTATCATACACATAACCCATCGCTTGACGGCGAGCGGGTAAGGACCCATCTTTGGCTAAGGTAATCATCCGTTCAGCTTCGGAGCGAACGGCTTTAGCTCGAACTTTAGTGGTCGTGATGCGACCATGACGAAGTAGCTCTGTAGTCAGCGCTCTTAGCAAAGCTTTACGCTGATCGGCAGGCTTACCTAATAGGGGAACGCGACAACGGTGGCGCATAATGAAGTATCAACGATGTAGGTTGAACGATAAAGGATGAACTATAAATTATAAGCGCTTACCCTGACTTTAGGGAAGTAAAAAGTGTGAAGTGTAAAGGATGAAGTCAGAGGGTTTCAGACTTTACACTTAACACTTGACACTTGACCGCTTAAGTGCTGCTTTTAGCTGCCTTTTCTTGGGGCAAGGTAATCCCTAAGCGCTTTTGCAATGCTTCGATGACTTCTTCTGCCGACTTTTGACCGAAGTTTTTGATTTCTAAGAGATCTTCTTGACTGTAGTCGAGTAGATCCGCGACTGAATTAATTTGCGCCCGTTTGAGACAGTTGTAAGCTCGCACGGAAAGTTGCAATTCTTCAATCGGAATTTGACTGGTCGGGTCGGCTTCAGTCGGTGATTCTTCGAGCATTGACTCGATCGTGATATCTTTGAGTGGAGAAAACAGATCCACTAGGATGCTGGCGGATTGACTCAGCGCCTCTTGGGGCGAAATCGAGCCATTCGTCCAGATTTCCATAATCAATCGGTCTTTCTCCAAAGAGCCGCCCACCCGTGCATCTTCAACGGTGTAGTTGACCTTGCGAACGGGCATGAATACAGCGTCTATCAAGAGAAAGTCTAAAGCCGCGTTTTCATCTCGACTCCGGTCCACTGCTCGATATCCTTTGCCCTTTTCCACCCGAAATTCCATTTCCAAGGTGGAACCCTCGGCAACGGTGGCTATATACTGGTTAGGATCGATCGCCTCGACCTCTGAGGGTAAATCAAACCGACCTGCCGTTACCGTTGCGGGACCTTGAACCAGTAAGCGTCCGATTTGCGGTTGCGGTGAGTAGCTTTTGAGGACGACTTCCTTCATGTTCAGTAAAATTTCCAGAACATCTTCTCGGACGCCATCAATTGTGGCAAACTCATGATTAACACCGGCAATGCGGACTGCGCTTACGGCTGTCCCTTCCAAGTTAGAAAGTAGCACTCTGCGGAGGGCATTACCCACCGTCGTGCCTTGACCCCGTTCTAACGGTTCCAGTAAGAATTTTCCATACTGGGACTGGTCTCTTTCAGTGTTTGACTCTACACACTCAATCTGAAACTGCGCCACGGAGTGACCTCCCTTCTCCTCGATCCATCGAAGGCCAGTTTAGCCTCCCTCGTTTAATGCTGACTCGCTCCTCATCTGCTGAGGATTTGACTATCGCTCGGAGTGATGAATCAGGAGTTATTCGTTTTAAATCCCTCATCTCCACTCAATCCTGATGTCCGAATCTTGTTTGTCTGACTTCGTTTTTTCCAAGGCTGATTGAGCCAATATTTAAACTCTACGGCGCTTGGGTGGACGGCAGCCATTGTGCGGAATGGGGGTAACGTCCCGAATCAAGGTGATTTCTAGGCCCGCACCTTGGAGGGCGCGAATAGCAGTCTCACGGCCTGAACCGGGACCACTGACCATCACCTCAATTTGACGCATTCCCTGCTCAACAGCACGGCGTGCTGCATTCTCTGCTGCGGTTTGAGCGGCAAAGGGAGTTCCTTTTTTCGCCCCTTTAAAACCACTAGAACCACTGGTTGCCCAAGAAATTACTTCTCCGCTGGGATCGGTAATCGTGACAATGGTGTTATTAAAGGTGGACTGAATGTAACCCACGCCATTAGGCACATTCCTTTTTTGCTTTCGCGAGCCTGTTTTTTTGGTTGTTTGTCGCGCCATATCGATCGCAATAGTGAAGGTTTAAATGATTGAGAGTCAGTAAGAAGTTCGGCTCGATGAAGCCGAACCTGATTCCAGATTGAATCGTTCTTACTTCTTGGAAGGGGCTTTTTTCTTGCCTGCCACGGTGCGCCTTCCGCCTCGACGGGTTCGGGCATTGGTCCGAGTTCTTTGTCCGCGTACCGGGAGTCCCATGCGATGACGGCGACCCCGATAGGTGCCGATGTCCATCAAACGCTTGATGTTCATGGACTCTAAGCGTCTGAGATCCCCTTCGACTTCGTAATTTTTTTCTAAGTCTTCCCGGAGGGTGGTAACCTCGGCATCGGTTAAATCTTTGACCCGGGTATCTGGATTGACCCCGGTACGCTCCAAAATTTGCTGGGCTCGCGTTGGCCCAATCCCATAGATGTATCGTAGACCTATCTCAACTCGCTTATCGCGAGGAAGATCTACTCCGGCAATTCGTGCCACGCTCGTTTTCTCCCTCTACTGGTTAGTATGTTTCTACAACGGTGAGCAATTCTAAATGCCAGAATTTAGGGCATTTGAATTCATTGGACGGGTTTTGATCTAACCCTGACGTTGTTTGTGCTTTGGATTGGAACAAATCACCATGACTCGACCGCGACGACGAATGACGCGGCACTTCTCGCAAATCTTCTTGACGGATGCTCGAACTTTCATTTCTCTTTGAGCAGCGCTACAAACTTCATATTATATCAATTTTTGTCAGAAATGACAAAAATTGGACCGACTTGTTTTTATCAGGATTTTTAGGGATAAGCAAGAGCAGAATCCTTACTTCTTCCGAAGACGGTAGGTGATGCGACCTTTGGTTAAGTCGTAGGGGGTCAGTTCTACTTTGACGCGATCGCCCGGAAGAATTTTGATGTAATTCCGGCGAATTTTCCCCGAGATGTGCGCGAGTACGTTAAACCCATTGTCTAGGTCTACCCGAAACATCGCATTCGGTAGGGATTCAGTCACAGTCCCTTCCATCTCGATTAGATCTTGTTTAGCCAAGTTGTTTTTACCTCAATGCTAGAAATACAGTCAATAGCGCTCGGGCGAGCCATGCCGATTCAGATGGCGATCGCACTGAAGAAAGATTTTTCACGAATAGCTGACAGAGCAGCCCGTCACATATCTTAGCAAAAATAGCGCCAGATCGACCCAGGCCCGGGGGAAGTTACACCAGTCACCGCCACTGGAAACAGCAGCAATCGTAACTGGGTAACTCCGGCATTTGAACCCGGTTTCCCGGTGGCATTTTTTTTCAACTGGTGACTACTTTTTTCAGAATAGCCGCAACGGCCTGAATCGACGCATTCCCATTGATCGCAATCAGCCGACCCCGCTCTCGATAATAATCAATCACCGGAATCGTTTGGGCATAATACACCTTTAAACGACGGGCAATTGTCTCATCCCCATCATCGCTGCGTCCTCGGCCATGTAACCGATCAATCAACTGTTTGTCAGGGACTTCCAAACTAATGGCTGACTTACACTCTTGCTGAATATCATCCAGAAGATGATCTAAAAACTCAGCTTGAGGCACATTCCGGGGAAACCCATCCAGAATCCATCCCGTTTTAGTGGCATCCGGTTGAGTCAGGCGATCGCGAATCAAATCCAAAAGCAGGGAATCCGGGACCAACTCCCCGCGCTCCATATACCCCTGAGCCTGATTCCCCAGCTCAGTTTTTTGCTCAACGGCGGCCCTCAAGATATCCCCCGTTGAAATATGAGGAATATGATGAGATTCGGAGAGGATCTGAGCTTGAGTTCCCTTCCCCGCTCCAGGAGGGCCCAAAAAAATTAGTCTTGTCACTATTGCTTCACCATTCCTTCATAGCGCTGGGAGATCACATAAGTTTGAATTTGTTTGGCCGTATCGATCGCCACCCCCACCAAAATCAGCAGAGAAGTCGCACCAAACCCCTGGAAAGTCCGCACACCTGTGGCACTTTCGACAGCAGTTGGGACGATCGCCACCATCCCCAGAAAAATGGCTCCCAAAAACGTTAATCGGTTCAGTACCCGCTCCACATATTCCGTCGTCGCCCGTCCTGGACGAATCCCCGGAATACTGGCCCCCATTTTTTTCAAATTTTGAGCCATATCTACGGGATTCACAATCAATGAAGCGTAGAAATAGCTAAAAAACAGAATTAACGTCAAATAAAACGCCACATAAACAAAAGGAGCAGGGCCATTCGGACTCAAATAAGACGAAATGGTAATCAGCAACTCATTCTTCGTAAATTGCGCCAAAGAAGCAGGCAAAATTAACACCGCCGATGCAAAAATAATCGGCATCACCCCCCCTTGATTTAACCGCAAAGGAAGATAACTACTTTTCTCCCGGTAAAGCTTCCGTCCGACCTGACGACGAGCCGAAATAATCGGAATTCTTCTCGTCCCTTCTTGGACAAAAACAATCCCCACAATCGTAATTAAAAAGACCAAAGTCAGAATCAAAACCGGACCCACAATCGCTTGGTCTTCCCGAGCCAGGGCCAGAGTTTGACCCAAAGAATTGGGAAGAACCGCCACAATATTGACAAAAATCAATAAAGAAGCCCCATTCCCGACTCCTCGTTCCGTAATCAGCTCAGATACCCACATCACAAACATCGAGCCAGTGGTCAAAGCCACCGCAGTTTGGACATAGAATAAAACACCGGGATCCGGGGTTTCGGCAAAAGCGCCCACCCACAGAGCAATGCCCGTACTTTGCAGCAATGCCCATCCCAAGGCGACATACCGAGTAATCTG
The DNA here is from genome assembly GCA_011390515.1 of Oscillatoria sp. GTDB lineage: Bacteria > Cyanobacteriota > Cyanobacteriia > Cyanobacteriales > Laspinemataceae > Laspinema. Next base: position 11,108 of record JAABSJ010000111.1, on the reverse strand, counting down.
AGAGATTTTTCGGCGACCGGCTTCCCCTTCATTTTTTTGTAAATCTTCTAAGGAAGGGAGAGCAGCGGTCAGTAATTGCATAATAATGGAGGCATTAATATAAGGCAGGATCCCTAGGGCAAAAATCCCTAAAGCTCGCAAACCCCCCCCAGAAAACAGGTCCAAAAAACCAATCAGGGGACTGCCATCAATATTGGCTTGAAATCTCGCCCGGTCAATCCCAGGAACTGGAATCCAAATGCCTAAGCGCACCAAAACTAACATACCAATGGTGAGGAGCAGCCGACCTCGTAGGCCCGCTGCTCTAGCCATCTGCATGAAAGTCTCCTGAGCGGTTGGTGCTTTATCTCGACTAACAACCATTAAGGAGTACCTCTACTGTTCATTGCAGCGCTCCGTGTCCTTGTCTAGGATTAATGCCCTTGCGGTCATAACACCCTAGGATTTGGCATCACTGGTTTCACAAGTTCCACCGGCAGCTTCAATCTTGGCTTTAGCCCCTGCGGTAAAGGCAGCAGCTTTCACATTCAGCGGAACATTCAGTTCCCCATCTCCCAAGATTTTCAGCGGCCCATCATTGGTGGTGACAATGCCAGCTTCCATCAGGGACGCTAACGTCACTTCACTGTTAGCGGCCAATGATGCCAACTTACTTACGTTAATCGTAGTGTATTCTTTACGATTGACGAGCGGAAAGTGCTTGAGCTTAGGCAAACGGCGGTACAGGGGCTGTTGTCCCCCTTCAAACCCAGGACGGGTGCTACCCCCGGCTCTAGCTTTTTGACCTCTCATCCCTTTACCTGCGCTGGCCCCTTGACCGGCAGAAATACCGCGAGCCAAGCGGCGCTTGCGTTTTTTAGACCCGGCTTTGGGTCCTAGTTCATGTATTCTCATTTTTCTCCCGGTGTGTCTGTAACTTCAGCTATTCAGGCTGATATTGATGGATTAGGCGTACAGCTTGTCAATGGCAATGCCACGCTCGTCAGCGACTTCAGACAAGGTTCGCAGACTGACTAGGGCATCGATCGCCGCTCTAGCATTGTTCAGAGGGTTATTAGACCCCAACTGTTTGGCGAGAATATTGCGAACTCCAGCTAATTCGAGGACGGTGCGCACAGCACCCCCAGCAATTACCCCGGTCCCCGGTGCGGCGGGACGCATCATCACTTTGGCTCCGGTGGCACTGCCATCGACGCGGTGAGGAATGGAGTTAGCTTTGGTCAGAGGCACTTCAATCAGGTGCTTTTTGCCATCGGCGACGCCTTTTTTAACGGCGCTGATCACATCACTGGCTTTACCCACACCGACTCCGACTTGACCGCGTTCGTTACCCACGACCACGATCGCCCGGAAGCTGAGTTTTTTACCGCCTTTGACGACTTTAGTAACCCGGCGAATCTGAACGACCCGCTCTTGCCAATCTGTTTCTTTTTCCCGAGTGCGGGCGTTTTTTTTACGACGTTCTGCCATAGTTTTTTGTCAGGAATGATTGTTGCTATTCGTTCGGTGTTGGTGCGTTGGCCGATTCGCTCGGTTTGAATCAGTCTTGTGGGACGAGTTTTCCCGGGCTATAGGGCAACGCGCAACTGCCGACACTTAGGCGACTTTAGAACTTTTTAGAACTCTAAACCCGCTTCACGGGCCGCTTCGGCTAGGGCTTTCACCCGACCGTGGTACAGGTTACCGCCGCGATCGAAGACGACTTTTTCAATGCCTTTTTCCCGGGCGCGATCGGCGATCAGTTTTCCGACTTTGGCCGATGCATCACAAGTAGCTCCCGTCTCTAAATCGGCTTTCAATGCCGGATCGAGGGTGGATGCCGCTGCTAGGGTTTGGTGTTGGGTATCGTCAATCACCTGAGCATAAATATGCTGATGAGAGCGAAATACAGATAACCGAGGACGTTCTGGGGTGCCGATGACCCGACGTCGCACGCGCCGATGACGGCGTTCAATAGATTCACTGCGAGTCAGCTTCATAGTTTATTTCTTCCCTGTCTTCCCTGCCTTGCGTCTGACTTGTTCGCCTGCATAGCGAATACCCTTACCTTTATAGGGTTCGGGGGGACGAACGTCCCTAATTTTGGCGGCGGTATTGCCGACAATTTCTTTGTTGATGCCGCTGATAATCACGTTGGTGTTATTTTCAACGGCGACAGAGATGCCTTCGGGGGGGTTAATTTCTACGGGGTTGCTATAACCGACGTTGAGAATTAGGTTGCGCCCTTGGACTTGAGCGCGATAGCCCACCCCTTGAATTTCCAGTCGTTTTTGAAATCCTTCGGAGACGCCTTGAACCATGTTGGCAACCAAGGTGCGGCATAATCCATGACGTTGACGGGCGGCACGAGACTCGTCCCGACGGGTGACTTGGATGCTTTCGCCTTCTTGTTCAACAAGGACTTCAGCGGGTAGCTCTCGGGAAAGTTCGCCTTTTGGCCCCTTAACGGAGACTGTTTGCCCATCAATGGATACAACGACTTTGGCCGGTATATTAATGGGGCGTTTACCAATACGAGACATAGTTTTCCTCTTTCTTGACTTGTCGAGATTTAAAACGTGAGGTCAGAATTGAAGGGGGCAGGGTGCTGCTTCCCCTTGCAGTGGATTCCAGACCAATTCACGGAAAAAATCTCAAACTACCAGACGTAGCAAAGCACTTCACCGCCTACACCTTGACGACGGGCGTCTCGGTCGGTCATGATGCCCGATGAGGTGGAAATGATGGCAATTCCAATGCCGCCTAAGACGCGAGGTAATTCTTTCCGATTGGAATAGACTCGCAACCCGGGCTTACTGACCCGTTTTAAGGCTTTGATAATAGGTTGACGATTTTTGCCTTTGTATTTCAAGGCGATCGCCAGTTTTTTATCGACCCCTTCCCCAACTTCTTCAAATTCGGCAATAAAGCCTTCTTCTTGAAGAACTTTGGCAATGGAACGGGTCATGTTTGTGGATAGAACTTCTGTTTTTTGGTGCCGTGCTAGGCTTGCATTGCGGATGCGTGTTAGCATGTCTGCAATCGTGTCGTTAGCCGCCATTTTTCGCTCCTTATTCCCCTGTTAATTATCCTTCTTTGAAGGGCATTCCCATTTCTTTGAGTAAGGCGCGGCCCTCTTCATCCGTTGTTGCCGTTGTGATGATGGATATGTCCATACCCCGAATTTGGTCAATCCGGTCATACTCTACTTCTGGAAAGATTAATTGTTCTCTGACGCCCAAGGTGTAATTGCCTCGTCCGTCAAAGCTTTTGGGACTAATGCCGCGAAAGTCCCGAATCCGAGGTAGTGCTAAACTGATCAGGCGATCGAGGAAAGAATACATCCGATCGCCCCGGAGGGTGACCATCATGCCCACAGGCATTCCTTGACGGATTTTAAAGCCTGCGATCGCCTTTTTCGCCCGCGTCACCACGGGTTTTTGTCCCGCAATTGTAGCGATTTCGGTCAAAGATGATTCTAGCGCTTTCGCATTGCTAGACGCTTCCCCTAAGCCTCGGTTAATGGTGATTTTCACCACCTTGGGCACCTGATGGATATTTTGGTACTTAAACTGTTCCATCAGTTTGGGGACGATCGTTTCTTGATACCGCGTTTTGAGTTGAGTGGTCATGAGTTTTTACATCCTTAAATCCCTGGTCTTGGTCAGGGAATCCTTATTTCTGAAGATATAGAGCGGTGGGGTAGGGCAAGAATCCCTTCCCCTTCGTCCCTTGCCTAATCAATAATTTCCCCGGTTTTTTTGAGCATTCGCACCTTTCGTCCGTCATCGGTGAAGGTGTAACAAATCCGGCTTGCCACTTTTTCCTTTTCAGAATAAAGCATGACATTTGAGCTATGAATTGGAGATTCAAAAGTCTCAATCCGACCCGATTCTCCTTCTTGCTGAGGTTTAACGTGCTTTGTCTTCACGTTAACGCCTTTCACAATCACTTCGCTCTTGGTCGGAAAGGTTTTCATGATTTCTCCAACCTTTCCTTTTTCTTTCCCGGCAATAATCTGCACCGTATCGCCGGTTTTGACGTGCATTTTATAGCGCGTCAGTGCAGTGTTCCGTTGTTTAGCCATTTACAGCACCTCCGGCGCTAAGGATACGATTTTGGTGTAATTTTTGTCGCGCAATTCGCGAGCAACGGGGCCAAAAACGCGGGTTCCCTTGGGGTTACCATCGGGGTTCACAATCACGGCGGCATTGTCATCAAAGCGAATGCTCATCCCACTGTCGCGACGTAATCCTTTGCGGGTGCGAACTACAACAGCGCGCACGACATCAGATTTTTTAATCGGCATATTGGGAATAGCATCCTTGACAACGGCGATGATCACGTCACCAACACCGGCATAGCGTCGGTTGCCCCCGAGGACGCGAATACACATTAACCGTTTAGCACCGCTATTATCGGCAACGTTGAGATACGACTCTTGTTGAATCACCTTCAGTCTCCGTGGTTCTTAGATTTGGGCGGCACTATTGAGAATCTCAATCACTTGCCAGTGTTTTGTGCGACTGAGGGGGCGTGTTTCCTGGATGCGGACGCGATCGCCCTCTTGGCATTTGTTTTCCTCATCATGCGCTTTGTAGCGCTTGGTTTTGACGACAATTTTGCCGTACTTAGGATGAGGGCTTCTATTTTCGATCGCCACAACGACGGTTTTATCCATCTTGTTGCTGACCACTACACCTACTCTTTCTTTAACTGCCATGTCACTTACTCCTAATCGGCGGCGGTTTCGGCATGAGCCCGTTTGCGTGCGCCTTCCAGTGTGAGCAACTGAGACAGTTGGTGTCTCTTGTGCTTGAACAGGTGGGTTTTTTCCAACCGGCGCGTCGCTTTTTGCAGTCTGAGGGTAAATAATTCCCGCTTCAGGCTCAAAATCTGCTCGTTGACTTCTTCATCGCTCAAATTGGCGATGTCTGCCATTTTGGGAAAAGCCATTCTCTTACTCCCCTTCTCGCGAAATGAACTTGGTTTTAATCGGTAGCTTGTAATCCGCTAACCGCATGGCTTCCCGGGCGGTTGCTTCAGGAACGCCACCAATTTCAAACATAATGCGACCGGGTTTGACCACAGCCACCCAAAATTCGGGAGACCCCTTACCGGAACCCATCCGGGTTTCAGCCGGACGCATGGTCACGGGTTTGTCTGGGAAGATGCGAATCCAGATCTTGCCACCCCGACGGATATACCGGGTCATGGCTCGACGGCTGGCTTCAATTTGGCGGGAGGTAATCCAACAAGGTTCTAACGCTTGTAGGGCGAATTCACCGAAGTTAATTTCATTACCCCGAGTCGCCAGTCCTCGCATCCGCCCGCGCTGTTGCTTGCGAAATTTCGTTCTTCTAGGACTTAACATGATGTCGTAATCGGTAATGGTTCATAGAGCGCGTCAGGGAGGCGATCGTCATTTGTCATTTGTCATTTGTCCTTTGTCCTTTGTTATTGAGGACCAGTGACCAAGGACCAGTGACCAAGGACCAGTGACCAACGACCAGTGACCAACGACCAACGCGGGCGGGTGAGCCCGGAGTACCGCTAGTTCAAGCGTTCGCTCCCTACCATTGCTGATCTCTTACCGTTCTCTAAAACTTACTCAAACTTAATCATTTGATGTTTAGTTCCTAGCTTGGATCTTCGCAGACCTTTCCATCACTAGGCTTACACGGCTGAACTATCCGCGTTTTCCAAGTTAATTCTTGAATCTCTTACCCTTCATTAGACCGGTCTTCAAATTGCTGACGGCGTTTTTTGCCGCCTCGGGGCCGAGGACCTGCACCTGCTGCTGCGGTGACATCCAGTTCTTGTCCGGGAATGATTTCTCCCTTAAAGGTCCACACTTTGACGCCGAGAATCCCATAAATGGTACTGGCAGTGCGGTAGGAGTAATCAATATCGGCGCGTAAGGTATGCAGAGGTACTCTGCCTTCGCGAGTCCACTCGGTCCGAGCAATTTCTGCCCCGTTGAGGCGTCCACTGACTTGGATTTTGATGCCTTCAACACCAGCTTTTTGAGCCCGTTGAATGGCTTGCCGCACGACTCGACGGAAGGAAACCCGTCGTTCGAGTTGGCTGGCGATGTATTCAGCAATCAAGGTTGCATCGGCATCCACTCGGGCCACTTCCACAACATTGATGCGGATTTGACGGTTGCTGCCTAGCATTTCTTGCAGTCCAGTCCGTAAGGACTCGATACCACTGCCACCGCGACCCACAACGACGCCTGGTCGGGCGGTGCGAACTTCCAGGTCGATCTGATCGGCTTTGCGCTCGATCCGAACGTCGGAGATGCCCGCGTTGTTCAGGGTTCTGTGGACATATTCGCGAATTTTGTAGTCTTCTTCTAAAAGTTCGGGGTAGCGATTGCTATCCGCGAACCACCGAGAGCGGTGTTCTTTGGTCACACCAAGCCGGAAACCCGTTGGGTGTATTTTCTGTCCCACGTTCTGTGCGTCCTCTACTTACCGTAAAAACTAACCCGTGTGTCGTAAACCGTAAAGTCAAGACTCGCGGCTCACTTGGCACGTTTATGTTTGCTGTTCTATTCGTCGTCAAGCTCGGGAGCGACGGCAACGGTGATGTGACAGGTCGGCTTGCGAATCATGTAAGCCCGTCCCTGCGCCCGAGGCCGGAATCGCTTGAGAACCGGGCCACCATCGGCATAAGCTTGAGAAACCCATAAGGTGGCTGGATCGAGTCCGCTGTTATGCTCTGCGTTGGCTGCTGCCGATCGCAGAACTTTACGAATCGGATCGCAAGCACGATAGGGCATGAATTCGAGGATGATCAGCGCTTCTCGATAGGAGCGACCTCGAATTTGGTCCAGGACTCGCCGTACTTTGTACGGAGACATCCGAATATAACGCGCGATCGCTTTGACTTCTGTTGAGGTATCAATAGCCATAGTTTTCTCCGTTGTCCAAAGTCCTTTGTCGTTTGTTTGTTGTCCCTTGTTGTTATTAAAGAACCTTTAACATCAGACTCCGAACTAGCGATGCGGGCGCAAGCATTGCGCCCCTACCGCCGTTGACTTTTTTTATCGCCTTTGGCGTGTCCCCGGAAGGTCCGAGTTGGGGCAAATTCCCCTAATTTATGTCCAATCATCTGTTCGTTGATATAGACCGGCACGTGCTGACGCCCGTTATGGACGGCGATCGTGTGACCGAGCATATCGGGAATGATGGTCGAAGCTCGTGACCAAGTTTTAATGACCTGTCTGTCGCCTTTCGCATTCATTGCTTCGATTTTACTCAGCAAATGATCGGCTACGAAAGGTCCTTTTTTCAGTGAACGACCCATAAGTCAGTTGTCTCTCTTTGTCTGTGAAAATCTGTCCTTTGTCATTTGTCCATTGTCATTTGTTATTGAAGACCAAGGACCAGTGACCAAGGACCAACGACCTCTGTGATAATCAGTGTTCCAAAAATGAACCCAGAAGAATTAAAGAATAAAGTATTAATTCGTTTATTCTCAACTCTCTTGTCTTGATGATTAAGACTGCCGACCGCCCTTGCCGCGCTTGGAGGTTTTCCGACGCTTCCGGACAATCAATGCGTTACTTAATTTTTTCTTCTTGCGGGTCTTCCCACCTAAAGCAGGTTTACCCCAAGGTGAAACTGGCCCACTTCTACCAATTGGTGCTCGTCCTTCACCCCCACCATGTGGGTGGTCTACCGGGTTCATGACGCTGCCTCTAACTTCGGGACGACGACCGGACCAACGTTTGCGGCCCGCTTTACCGAGGCTGATGTTTCTAACATCGAGGTTGCCGACTTGTCCGATGGTGGCGTAGCACTCTTTGCGGAACATCCGAACTTCACCAGAGGGTAATTTCAGGGTGACGAAATCCCCTTCTTTGGCTTGCACCTGAGCGCCTGCACCGGCTGAACGTACAACTTGTGCTCCGCGACCGGGGGTCATTTCTACGTTATGAACGACAGTACCCAAAGGCATCTTTTCCAAGGGGAGGGCGTTGCCAACTTCGATGGGCGAGTCGGGTCCGGAAATGATATGAGTGCCAACTTGTAATCCTACGGGATGTAGGATGTAGCGCTTTTCACCATCCTGATAGAAGAGGAGGGCGATCCGGGCGTTGCGGTTGGGGTCATATTCGATTTCAGCAACTTTGGCGGGAATATTATGTTTATCCCGACGAAAGTCGATTTGCCGATAGAGGCGTTTATGTCCGCCCCCACGATGACGGCAGGTAATAACCCCGCGATTGTTCCGACCTTTTTTCCGGTGCTTTGACTTAGTTAGGGATTTTTCGGGAGTGTCGCGGGTGATTTCGTCAAACTCGGAGACACTGTACTGGCGTGTGCCGGGAGTGTAGGGCCGATAAGTACGGATACCCATAATTTAAAGTTTTGGTAACACTGCTTGATTTGCCATTGAATCCCAGATGCTCTTATATGAGTTCGAGTGGGGATGTTGGGTAACTTCCCACTCTTAACAAACAAGGCATCCGTTACACTTCTTACACTTCGGGGAAGAAAATGTTTTGTAGGGAATCACCCTCGGCTAAGGTTACGATCGCTTTTTTGTAATGAGGCTTATACCCGACAAACTTCCCAACTCTGCGCTTTTTGGGGGGTTTGTGCATGGTATTGACACTGACTACCTTCACCTCAAAGAGGTGTTCGATCGCCGCTTTGATTTGGGGTTTCGTGGATTTGGCATCCACATCAAAGACGTATTTGTTCTGCTCCATCAGCAAGGTCGCTTTTTCGGTGACGATTGGGGTCTTCACCAAATCGGCCAGCTTTCTGAGATTATCTTCAGCCACCGTAGACCTCCTGAACTTTGGCGAGTGCTGCTGCTGTGGTTACGATTTTGTCAGCGGCAACGAGGTCGTACACATTTAACTGGTTGACGGCAATCAGTTTGATGTTTTCGACGTTGCGTGCTGATAAATAAACGTTGTCGTCTCGTTGGTCAACGATTAACAATACTGAGGAGTCTGGCTCGACACCCCACCGGGCGATCGCACTGAGGAGATCTTTGGTCTTCGGACGGGGCAGTTTATCTGCAAATTCCTCGACGACGATCAAGTCTTCGCTGCGGCTGATGAGCGCGGTTCTCAAGGCAAGTCTGCGCTCTTTCCGATTCATTTTTACGTCATAATCTCTGGGTTTGGGTCCAAAGATGACACCGCCGCCTCTCCATAACGGAGAGCGAATTGAACCGGCCCGCGCTCGGCCTGTTCCTTTTTGTCTCCAGGGTTTTCTTCCCCCGCCTCTGACTTCCGCCCGGGTTTTGGTCGATGCCGTTCCCTGACGCGCCTGGTTCAGTTGACGAGTTACCGCTCTATGAACGATATGCTTGGCGTTCTCTTCAGACGCGACTCGCAAATCGATCGTCGCTTCGGCAACTTGTTCGCCTTCCCAGTTTTTGACTACACAATTAACCATATCTCTCTATTCCCGTTTTCTATGCTTTATGAATGGGGAATTCATTCTTTCTCGCCGGGGTGCTATTTAGCACGGCCCACATAATTGGCTGGCTTAATATTAAGCAGTGCACCGGGTTTTCCCGGAAGCGCTCCCTTAATCAGCAGCAGGTTCTTTTCCGCATCCACTCGCACAATTTGCAATTTGCGAGTCGTGATTTGGGTTCCACCTAAACGACCGGCCATCCGCTTCCCTGGATACACGCGACCCGGAGTCGTCCCAGCACCTGTCGAACCGGGTGCTCTATGGTTCTTGGAACCGTGGGACATGGGTCCGCGTTTGAAGTTATGCCGTTTTTGATATCCGGCAAATCCCCGACCGATGGTGATTCCGGTCACATCTACAATCTGGTTAGCAGTGAATCCTTCTACGGTCATTTGCTGTCCCAGTTCAAAGCTGCTGACATCATCGATGCGATATTCACGCAAGTGACGCAGCGGAGGCGCTGATGATTTGACGAGATGTCCCAATTCCGGCTTATTGATAGCCTTGGTGGTGGTTTCGCCATATCCGACCTGAATGGCAGTGTAGCCATCGGTCTGTTTCGACTTGATCTGTGTTACGGTGCATGGTCCCGCTTGGACGACGGTGACGGGAATTGCTCTCCCTTCTTCGTCAAAGACTTGGGTCATGCCGAGTTTTGTGCCCAGAATACCGACAGCCACGGGTTTATGGTCTCCCCTTACTTAAGCACTACAAGTTTCTCGGATCGTGATGAGTTCAACTAAGAACTCGGATCCGAATCGGGTTTCGACGCCAAACCAGTCCAAAGTTTGCCTCCAACATCACAGCAGGAGACAGTCGGGCTTTTTTGTCATTTGTCCTTTGTCATTTGTCCTTTGTCATTTGTGACTAAGGACCAGTGACCAAGGACGAACGACCTAGGAAGCCTTTAACTACCTTTGGGCTAGTTTGATGAGTTGGTCCGTTAGGGTGAGCTGTTGCTCGTTTGTGTTGCCTTTGACCGCACAGACTTAAGCAATGATTTACTCAGTATCTCTGCGAGGCACTCGATCGCTCTAGCGGGTCAGACATCGTTTCGGACTGCGAACCGGCTAGGGGCGATCGCAACTAAATTTAGCTTTTCTCAACTTTCCGAATCAGGAGTAGTTGTCACTCTGTTGGTCTGGAGTAACCACTATAGCGCAAAATCGGCTTTTGGGCCGCACTGGGTTTCCAATTTGAGAGCTTTGGCTTAAATTTAGCGACAATTTAATACTATAGCGGATGTTAAATCCTTTGTCTAGTCCGAATTAAATAAAAATCCCAGAAATTTTTATTTTTTTTTGTGGGACCCCCTGGTTTGATGTCAGAGAGCCATGACACAGGGTCATTGGTCATTGGTGATTAGTCATTTGTCCTTTGGATTGTTGAATACTTAGGACAAACAAACCACAAAGGACCAGGGACCAGGGACCAATGACCAGGGACCAATAACAAATGACCCGAATCCATTCTAAACCCTCCCCGGGATTAAACTATACTTGTCAAAGCCTGATTTCGGCAGCAGTAGGAAAGAGAAACAGAGCTTACGCATTTGGGGAAAGCCAACCCTAAATGTAGAGGCGATTCGCGAATCGCCTCTACATTTAGGTTAGGTTCTCAAAATTAGCCCTGTCAAGGTGTATTGAGTTGTAGGGGCGCAATGCTTGCGCCCCAGGGGTG
>JAABSJ010000110.1 GCA_011390515.1 Oscillatoria sp. | reverse complement strand
GATAACGACTGAAGTCGTTACTACGAACATGGAAAGATAACGACTGAAGTCGTTACTACGAACATGGAAAGATAACGACTGAAGTCGTTACTACGAACATGGAAAGATAACGACTGAAGTCGTTACTACGAACATGGAAAGATAACGACTGAAGTCGTTACTACGAACATGGAAAGATAACGACTGAAGTCGTTACTACGAACAGTGGGAAATGTTGGCAATTGGGCTATTTCAATCTTTTCAAATACCAACAATCCCGTCCGAATGAGTCGAACGGGATTGTCTGTTATAAAGATTTTTAAAAAGGCCAAGGGCCTGTCTTATGAACACCTGCAAGGGGTGCGGTTTGTTATGGTTCTACTGTATCTGAACCTAGGGCGGAAGATGATCCCCCTTTGGATAGAACTGAAGGAACCAGCAGACAGAGACTAGGACGGGATTTAGGCTAAAATTCCGGCAATCATGCCTGCGAGTAAGACAAATCCAATCCAAACATTTTGACCGAAAATCTGGCCGTAAGTGGTTCTGGGAATGTCTTCCTGGCGCAGTTGGAGATATTCCCAACTCCACAGCAGAACCGCGATCGCCACGGAAATCCAAAAGGGGAAAGTTAAATTTAACCGGACTCCCTCCCAAATCAATAATCCAGTAGTCGCCAAAAAGAACAAGGCAACCGCTTCTGCCGCCCGATCGCCAAAAAATAAGGCGCTAGAATTCACCCCCAACCGGCGATCGTCCTCGCGATCGCTCATGGCATACACCGTATCAAATCCCAAGGTCCATAACACCGTGGCCCCCCATAAAATCCAGGTGGCGGTCTCTAAGTGAGATGCTGCGGCACTCCAACTAATCAACACCGCAAATCCCCAGGCAATGGACAACACCAACTGAGGCACCGGAAACACTCGTTTCGCCAGGGGATAGCCAATAATCACCGGGACTGCCGCCACCGATAAGCCAAAACTGAGGGGATTGAGATACAGTGCCAGAATCCCTGCACAGGCAAACGCCACGATCGCCACTACAATGCCAATTTTGATGGACAGTTGACGGGATGCCAACGGGCGATCGCGCGTGCGTTCCACTTGCGGATCAATATCCCGATCCCACAAATCATTCACCACGCAACCCGCTGCACTGGTTGCCAGGGACCCTAAAATAATCACCCCAACCAGAAGTACCGGGGGTGTTCCTTCCGCCGCTAAAAATACGGCCCACAGCGCCGGAATCATTAAAATCAGGCGTCCGGCAGGTTTATTCCACCGTAACAGCCGAATGACTGCTTGCCAAGTCGATTCGCTTGGGTTGGGTTGTGACGTCACCATTACATTTACTTAAATTAATTCGCGACAGGTTTCACTAATACGATATCGTTATCTTGGGTTCAACAGTGGAATCGATCCCTGACCCCGGGATATCGGTTGGATGCATTCTCGTCATCCAGAGCGAAAATTTGTCAATGCTTTAATCAGCAACCTCCGGGTATCTTGACCAATCCAACACAAAGAATGCAACATTTGCCTCTTTGACCGGAGATATTCCTCAATTCCGGTTCGATTCCGGCTTGCACCCCAGTCTTAGTCAGGCATCGCCGCCTTAAACTCCTGGAGGGTAAAAAACAATGCCATTGACCAAATCCGTTCCCATCGTGAGGATTACGGACCCCGATGTGGGGAAACAACATATTCTCGCTGCGATCGATATGGGGACGAACTCCCTGCACATGGTCGTGGTCAAAATCGACCCCACTCTACCGGCCTTTACAATTATCACCCGGGAAAAAGAAACCGTGCGTCTGGGCGATCGCGACCTCAACACCGGCAACCTCAAACCGGAAGTCATGGCACGCACCCTAAAAGCCCTGCGACGCTTCCAGCAACGCGCCGAGAGTCTCCATGCTGAACAAGTGGTGGCAGTTGCCACCTCTGCTATGCGCGAAGCCCCCAATGGACGGGACTTTCTCAAAGAAATCGAAACCGAACTGGGACTGAGGGTCAGTTTAATTTCTGGACAGGAAGAGGCGCGACGGATCTACCTTGGCGTTCTCTCCGGCATGGACTTTAACGAAGAACCCCATATCATTATTGATATTGGTGGAGGTTCCACGGAACTGATTTTAGGGGATGGTCAGGAACCCCGGTCCCTGAGTAGCACGAAAATTGGGGCCGTGCGTCTGACCAGCGAATTTATTACGACGGATCCCATTAGTAACAGCGAGTTTGACTTTTTGCAAGCTTACATTCGCGGGATGTTAGAGCGTCCGGTGGAGGAGTTGCAGGCGCGGTTGTACGTGGAAGAACAGCCTCGGTTGGTGGGGACCTCGGGAACCATTGAAACCCTCGCCGTGGCGATCGCCCGGGAAAAACAGGGAGTCGAACCCTCTCCCCTCACCGGCTATCAATTGAAATTAAAAGACTTAGCCGAGTTCGTCCAGCGCTTGCGAAAACTCTCCTACCATCAACGGTTAGACATTCCGGGGATGTCGGACAAGCGCGCCGAAATTATCCTCCCGGGGGCTTTGATTTTGCTGGAAGCGATGACCTTGTTGAACATGGACTCCCTCACCGTCTGCGAGCGATCGCTGCGGGAAGGGGTGATCGTCGATTGGATGCTCACCCACGGGTTCATTGAGGACCGTCTGCGCTATCAGAGTTCCATCCGGCAACGCAGTACCCTGAAAATTGCCCAAAAACATCACGTTAATCTCGACTCTGCCGAACGAATTGCGGGATTTGTTCTGACCCTATTTGATCGCACCCAAGGGTTACTCCATGACTGGGGTTTAAATGAACGCGAATTACTCTGGTCAGCAGCAATTTTGCATAACTGCGGGATTCATATCAGTCATTCGGCTCATCACAAACACTCCTACTATTTGATTCGCAATGGAGAGTTGCTGGGATATACGGATACGGAGGTGGAAATCATTGCCAATCTGGCTCGCTATCACCGCCAGAGTGCACCGAAGAAAAAGCATGAGAACTATCGGAATTTGCCGAGTAAGCAACATCGCAAAATGGTGAGTCAATTGAGTGCGTTGTTACGTCTGGCGGTTGCTTTAGACCGGCGTCAAGTGGGGGCGATCGCTCAACTCGGTTGCCGCTATTTCCCCGACATTAAACAACTCCATTTAATTCTCCATCCCAATGAACCTGATGACCCCTGCGCGTTAGAACTCTGGAGTCTTGACCAGAAAAAACTCGTATTTGAAGAGGAATATGACGTTCAGTTAATTCCCAAACTAGACCCTCACCCTAAATCCCTCTCCCAGGGGGAGAGGGACTTCTAGCTCCCCTTCTCCCAAAATGGGAGAAGGGGTTGGGGGATGAGGGTCCGCTAATCCCCAAACTAGACCCTCACCCTAAATCCCTCTCCCCCTGGGAGAGGCACTTCTAGCTCCCCTTCTCCCAAAATGGGAGAAGGGGTTGGGGGATGAGGGTCCGGTGGAGACATTCGCATCATTAAAATGCATCCAGCTAGAATCGGTTCCGGTTCCCCTGCGCTAACGGTTTTAGTTGCTCTTTTTGCTAACCCTTTAATCCGGTGTCTGCAAGCCATGAATCTTTCTTTTGTTTCCCGGTATCTTCACAGCTTAAATCGTTACAAATGGCTCGTTCTGGCGCTGATGACTGCTGGATTGGGCATCGGAGGCGTCATGGCTTTGCAGATAGAACCCGTTCCCAAATATATCGCCACGGGTTCTTTACGGGGGAATCAATCGCCGGATTCTGTATCGGACACCACCCGGCAAATTATTAATCAAGGGCAGCAATTTTCTCAGCCGGAAGAGTTGGTCCGGTTGCTGTTGGCGGATAATGTGATTCAAGCGGTGGCGGATAATGTGAATCTGTCTCCGGTGGAAGTTCGCGATCGCCTGTTGTTGAAACTCCCCAGTCCTGAAACCGCCGGGTCTCTCCGGGTGATGTATCGAGATAATAACTCCCAACGCGCCCTCCAAACGGCATCGGGACTGATGCAGGCAATGGTCCAACAGAGTCAACTCATTAATACTGCGCGTCTCAATGGCGTGGTGGAACAGCTTAATCTCCGCCTCTCCCAAGCGCGTCAGGAACTCCAGTCCGCCCAACAAAATTTGGATGAGTATTATGGAGTGGATGAGGCAGAGCGATCGCAACTGCAACAACAGGTGACCCTCAAACAAGAAAGACTGACTCAACTCCAAACTGCTGTGACTCAAGCAACAACGGCGCAAGGGGAAATGATCAGCAGTTTGAGGATTGCCGAATCCCCCCAAGTTGCCGAAACCAAAGCCAATCAACCGTTTATTCAAACGTTGGCCCTCGGGGCGATCGCCGGATTAGCCCTCAGTGCGTTGACAATTTTAGTCTTAGCGTTAGTCACGAACCCACTCCATTACAAAGCCTTTCGCCGTCAGTTATTGGCCGCTTATAAAGGACGATGCCCCATTACCGGCTGTGATGTAGAAGCGGCCCTGGAAGTGTTTCGCCTCGATCCCACTCAGCTAACCCGTTCTAGTGATATCTGGAATGGCTTAATTTTACGGGCGGATGTTCAACGCTTATTCACCGCCAAGCAAATTGCGATCGAACCGGGAACGTTACAAGTCATGCTGTCTCCCGAATTAAGCAAAACTAACTATGGCAAATTAGCGGGGCGGCGGCTGTCTGTGCCAGAGGAGGAAGCAGATCAACCGAACCTAGATGCCCTCGATGCACATTATCGCCAATGTCCGTGGATCACAGACTTTCCTCCAAAACCAAAAGAAACCGAAGATTTAAAATCAGTTTAAATCCTCGGCAGTATTCTCCGTAATTTCACGGATACAATCCAGAGTTTGCAGATTCTTAACCCTTGAGTTTTGTGCAGTTCATGTCAACCCGTTTTGTAAAGGAAAAGCCAAAGACCGGCAAAACTTCATCAAAATTTCATACAAATAGGGAACTATTTAAAAATAAAATGACCACTGACTCCCTGGGCAGATAAAAAGTTCAATTCTTTTGAAATCAGGGGATGTAAAGGGGGATTGAATGCAAAAATTAAAGGGGCAAAAACTTCTGAAAACCTGCTGTATTAATGCCTTCTGGAGTTGCAGCCTGGGCGATTCTCAACCCCCTCCAAAAACAATTTATTTTTTCTATCTTTCTTGTCCAGATAGAGCATAAGGAATGCGTATTAGGGAATATCAGTTATCCTAAGCACTTCCTTATATGCGCTTCTCTACTATTCTGGTTCTCTCTACCCTCTTATTTGCCAATCTTGCTCCGAGTGCCAAGTCTTACTCGGTAGACCTTTTGGCTACCTACAATGAGGGTTCCTTTTCTGATGCCTCGTTATCACCCTTCACCTTACCCTCGGAAAGCAGCCAGATTAACCCCTGCGAGACCGAAGATAGCAAACCAGGTTGCAGCCGCAGGGACTTCAGCGCTTCTGGAGGAGAACAGTCCCCAAGGGATAGCATCCTGCTGGCGCAAAAGCTAATCACTTCTAACCAAGCTGAACCAAACTGTCCGATGATGAAAACTCATCACCAAGTTGGACGCGGTAGTGGGCGATGCGAACCCTAAGTCACGAACAAACTTTTTCCTCACCGCAAACATTCCTATCCAATAGCCTTTTCCTCTTTGGTATAGCAATGTTTGAGTCATCCAATTAAAAGCCGGTAGTCACCTTGAGTGCTACTGGCTTTTGATTTGGGGAGAATTGGGAGATGAGGGAGAATTGGGGGATGGGGGAGAATTGGGAGATGGGGGAGAATTGGGGGATGGGGGAGAATTGGGAGATGGGGGCTTTATTGGGGTCCTCGGAGGTTTTGATAGCGGTATAAGGCATAGGCATCAAATAAGACTCCGACTACGCTACAGGTGAGTCCAATGACGATCGCCCCTTGGAAGGGATGACCACTGCCAAAGGTCGATAAGAATTGTAACAACTGCTTAACAGCGGATTCACCGAGGTTTGTCAGTCCGGGAAAGTGGGCGATCGCCTCGGCAATGACTAATCCACCGACCAAGGTTAGCGTCGGGACGGCAAAACTCAGTAAACTGGTTAATAATAGCGATCGCAGAAAATGAGGAAAACTATTCATAAAATCAAAAAGGGATACCGATAAACTGTCTTTTTCGCCTGAATCTGAAACGCTTTGATTTATAAGATAGGCGCGATCGCAGCCCTCAAACAGTTCTGTCACAAATATTAAATTTTGATTAAAAAAGTTGTTTAACATTTGTAAACAACTCCTCCCTCTCCTGTCGTCACCCCCCTCAACACTCCTTTGACTCAAACTAAGTCAACCTCCAACTTAAGCCAGTGGTTTCAACGGTTGCTGTCAGCAGTCGTCCTCGCCGGACAGGTGATCTTTCACCTGTTCTCCGGAAAAATCCACCGACGCAACACCATCGAACAAATGGCCCTCGTCGGACCCGATTCCCTATTTATCGCCCTCCTCACCGCCAGCTTTGTCGGCATGGTGTTCACCATCCAGGTGGCGCGGGAGTTTCTCAATTTTGGGGCCGGAAGCGCCGTGGGTGGGGTGTTGGCGATCGCCCTTGCGCGGGAACTCGCCCCAGTTTTAACGGCGATCGTTCTCGCCGGACGAGTCGGTTCCGCCTTTGCCGCAGAAATTGGCACCATGCAAGTCACCGAACAAATCGACGCCCTCTATATTCTCAAAACCGACCCCATCGATTACCTCGTCATTCCCCGAGTCCTCGCCTGCTGTATCATGCTCCCCGTGTTGACCCTCCTCTCCTTTGCCACAGGAATGCTCGGAGGAATGCTAATTGCCACCAATTTCTACCCAATTTCCCAAACCGTCTTTCTCGATTCCGTCCGCAGCTTAGTCCAAACCTGGGATTTAATCACCGCCTCGGTTAAAGCCTTGTGCTTTGGCGGGTTAATTGGCATCATTGGCTGTAGCTGGGGCTTGACGACCACCGGAGGGGCCAAAGGCGTGGGACAATCCACCACCACTGCCGTCGTTACCTCCCTACTCGCCATCTTTACCTCCAACTTCTTTCTCTCTTGGCTGATGTTTCGCGGCATGGGGAGTGGGGTCTTCTAACCGGATGCAGTGACTGAGCCTCTAAAATAGAAATATTCAATTCTCTATTCAGCCTCGATCGCAATACAGGGTACTGTTGTGACCACACCAACTTCCACACCAACTTCCACACCAACTTCCACCTCAACCCAAGAACTGGCTCCCAGTTACGTCCTGCCTTGGGCTTTTATCATCGGCAGTATTCCGCTGTTGGCGGTGCAACCTTTGGCCAGTTTACCTTTGGCCGCCTTCGGGTTATTTTTAATGGTCCAAGCAGCAACCATTCGCCTGCAATTTACCCCAAAAGCCTTAGATGTTTATCGCTCGGGAAACTTGATTCGCTCCTTTCCTTACGCCGAATGGAGCAATTGGCGAATTTTCTGGCCCCCGGTTCCCATTTTGTTTTACTTTAAGGAAGTGAAAAGCATCCATTTCCTGCCGGTTTTGTTCGATCCCAAACAACTTCAAGCCTGTTTGGAAGAACGCTGTCCCCGGATTTAAGAGCGATCGCCATCGGTATGCCACCTATTCTTTTACCCCCAGAAAACCCACCCTATCCCCCCTTTGGGCTAGAGGCGCGATCGGGCCCTTGAATGGTTCATTTCCAGCACAAATCCCCGCCTTCCTAACTCCCTGATCGGCTCTGGGTCCCCTCTAAAGTTTAAAAAATTTTGCCATGAATTCAGACGAAACCAACAATCCAGAACCCTTAGAAACTCAGGACAAATCCGACTCCCCAGAGCCGTTTGAGGCTTCCTCCTCCGAATCGGTCTCAGCGGATTCCACTCAGGGGATCAATCTCTCAGAAGACCTCTGGAAAGAGCCAGAACCCTCAGTCCCCGATGAAGCGGCACTACCCCTCCCAGAGTTGACCCTCCCAGAGGCAGAGTCCCAGAATTGGGAACCGGAAGCGGAACTCCCGGTGGAACCCTCAGAACCACCGGCTGAAGAACAAGCGCCTGAAGAACAACCGCCTGAAGAAATCATGGCTGAAGAACAACCGCCTGAAGAACGACCGACGGAGAAGGTGGCAACTCCCCAGTTGGCAATTGAGGATGAAGCGGCATCCTTGGCGCGACGGGTGGCGCAATTACAGGAACAAGAACGGGAACTCAAAGCCGCTATTTTGCAATTGCAAGGGAATCGTGCCGAACTCTTGCAAGAACAGACAGAAACCCAAGCGGCGATCGGTCGCTTGGTCCAAGATGCCTTAACTGAACTGGAACAGCGCAAGCACAATTTACAAATCTCCGTCGAACAACTGGAACGCCGCCAAGAACGGATCCGCACGGAAATGCGAACCACCTTTGCTGGGGTCTCCCAAGACCTGGCAATTCGGGTTCAGGGGTTTAAAGACTATCTGTCCGGCAGTTTGCAGGATTTGGTCAATTCGGTAGAGCAACTGGAGTTAACTCCGCCAGAACCTGAACCGGCGAAAATGCCCCCTAAAACCGCAAAAGGCGGCGATCGCACGGGCGCACCCACTCCCACCTTTGCCGAACAGCCGTTTCAAGACCGCTCGAAACAGATTCGCCGCTTGCTGGATAAATACCGCACCATGCCGGACTATTATGGTCCTCCGTGGCAAGTCCGGCGCACCTTTGAACCCGTACACGCTGAACGTCTCTCCAACTGGTTTTTTACCCAAGGTGCAAGAGGCGCAGTCCGGACTTTGGGGAGTCGCTTACAAAATATTCTGGTAGCGTCGGCAGCCATTTCGGTCCTGAAGAGTCTCTATGGCGATCGCCTCCGCACCCTCGTCCTCGCCAATTCTCCCGAACGTCTCGGCGAATGGCGTCGGGGTTTGCAAGACTGTCTCGGCATTTCCAGGATTGATTTTGGTCCAGAAGGCGGCGTGGTTCTCTTTGAGGCTCCCGAGGCCCTCTCCCAAAAAGCGGACCGCTTGCTAAAACAGAAGCAAGTTCCGCTGATTTTGATTGATGAAACGGAAAACCAAATCAACCTTTCCTTACTCCAATTCCCCCTCTGGTTAGCATTTGCCGCTGATCCAGAACTCCCAACCTTTTAACCCTTTGGGTCTTTGGTCCTTACCGCATAAGGACCAACCCCCAACTTGACTCTAAATTGCTGAAAACTGAGGAGAAAAGTTTATGAGTTTGTGGCTACTTTTAAATGGGTTGTTATTACTCGCTGCCTACCTATTTGGTTCATTCCCTACAGGTTATATTGTGGCTCGACAGTTGAAGGGAATTGATATTCGTCAAGAAGGGTCGGGTTCCACCGGGGCGACCAATGTCTTGAGAACTGTGGGGAAAGGACCGGCCTTGGTGGTATTTCTGGTGGATATTTTAAAAGGGATGGCGGCGATCGCCTTGATGCGTTTTGCTTACGCTTTGCCAGTGGTCCAGGAACTCGCCGCAAATATCGGAACTGCTGCCAGTTGGTTGTCTTGGATGGTCATCGTCGCCGGATTAGGGGCATTGTTGGGTCACACCAAATCAGTCTGGATTAATTTCAAAGGTGGAAAAGCGGTTGCCACCAGTCTAGGGGTATTATTTGCCCTCAATTGGGCGATCGCCCTCGCTGGGTTTGGCGTCTTTGGAATTGCCCTAGCCTTTACCCGCATTGTCTCCCTCAGTTCCATGTTAGCTGCGATCGCCCTACCGGGGATCATGTTTGCGATGCATCAACCCCTGTCCTATCAAATTTTTATGTTAGCGGCTTCCCTCTATGTCATTTGGCTACACCGCAGCAATATCAATCGCCTACTTTCTGGCACAGAACCCCGCATCGGCCAAAAGTTACCCCAACCCTCGGAAAGTGTTCCCTCTTAGGATGTCGGTACAGTAGCCAGAAAACCACGGGATTTGGTTACCAAAATGCAGGGAATTAGCAACAGATTCCGTTGGTAAAATCTGGGTTTTTTTCTATCTCATACTATTAAAATGTCCTAGGACTGGATACAGTTTTAGTTAGTTATCACTGAGATCTTGCACCACTTGCAACAACCGACGGGGGATCAATCCCCCGCCTCATAGCTTGCATTCGGTTAAAACCGACTGCAAGTCTTATCCCGTGGTGTTTTCAGTCGGTTTCAACCGACTTGATTCTGTTAGGCGGGGGTTTAAACCCCCGCCGGGTGTTGCTAGACGCAGATGCCTAGTTCGTTTATGTTCCCAGTTGACGCGATCGCTCGGTTGCTGCTTGGACGGATTCGATGCAGGCGGACCGAAATCCGGCTTTTTCTAATTGAGCGACTCCAGCTATAGTCGTGCCTCCGGGACTGGTTACTCGGTCTTTCAGTTCTGCCGGGTGCAGTTGAGTCTCTTGAATCAGAGTCGCTGTCCCCAATACAGTTTGTAAGGCGAGTTGGGCGGCAATGGGGCGGGGTAGACCAGCACGAACGCCGCCATCTGTCAAGGCTTCGATAAAAATTGCGACATAAGCGGGTCCGGAACCGGAGAGGCCGGTGACGGCATCCATCAGGGACTCGGGAACTTGGACCACATCCCCCACGGCTTGTAACACAGTTTTGGCCCGGTCGAGGTGTTCGGGTTGGACCTGAGTTCCCGGGGCGATCGCCGTGATTCCAGCACCGACAGTAGCGGGGGTATTCGGCATGGACCGGACAATCGGTGCACCGGGAAAAGCTCGTTCTAATTTACTCAGGGGGACTCCGGCCAAAATGGACAGGATCACTGGCACTTGTCCATTCTGGCCGGGAGACGGTAAGGCAGTGGAGACGGCATCGAAGACCTGGGGTTTGATGGCGAGGAGCAAGACTTCAGTCGCTGCCGCCACCTCAGAATTGTCACCCGTGACGCCGACGCCATATTGTTGCGCTAAAAACTCGCGGCGCTGCTGCATGGGGTCGCTAATTAAAATTTCCCCAGGCTGGTAAGTGGCACGAGCAATTAGGCGGGATAGGAGCGCTTCTCCCATGACCCCGCCTCCAATAATTCCTAGTTTTACCAACAACGGTTGTTATTTTCCTGTAAGGGTTTCCAGGTCCTTGGTCAACTTGGCTATAAGGGCGATCGCTGACCAAGAACGGTTCATTTACTGAGCCATCCGGACTTGTTCCGGGGTCCAGCTTGTCTGGGGTGCTGGAGGACGAGCAGTCCGCAGGTGGGGTTGCAGGACATCGTGAACCACACCGCTTTGAGTGCTGACTTGAACACAACTGGGGGTAAACAGGAAAATGCTTTCCCCAATTCGTTCTTGATGCCCATCTAAGGCATAAGTCCCACCCGCAATAAAATCAACGGCTCTTTGAGCTTGGTCCGGATCCATCATCGTCAGATTGAGGACGACGGATTTGCGTTCCCGCAGGGCTTGAATCGCTTGAGGCATTTCCTCAAAGGATTTCGGCTCCATCACCACCACTTCAGAGATGCCGTTGGCGGCTCCAGGTAGACCGATCACGTTATTGATAGCATTCATACTTGATCCCATTGCGCCTTCTGATCCAACCATTCCCATTCCGGTTGGGGTCGTCCGCAAGGGAGTGCGATTCCGGCGAGCTTCTGCTTCGGGAGAGGCTGCGGGTTGCTCTTGGTAAAGGTTTTGGTATCCTTCTCCTTCTATTTCGTCGTACTCATACTCATAATCCACAGATTCGTTGAGTCCGACCATATCTCGTAGCTTAGAAAAAATCGTATTCACGGTTTTTGCTCCATCAAAACTAGGGTAACATCAGGGCATTCTGTCTAAAATCCTCATTCCAGCCCAAATCAATTTTGGATGTTAGTTCGGTATAGACTCAGGTTCCGACTCAATCAACCCTTTATCCGGGGTGGAGTTCCAACGACTGAGTGCGGCTTAACCTTTGGCTCCCGCTTCGGTTATAGATGCCCTTGAGCGTGACTGAGCGCCAGGGCAAACCCCGTTGAGGAAGGAACTCTCTCCTAATAGGAAATGCGATCCATTCGCCATGCTCAACCCTACCCAAGTTATCAGTTTATTGTATATTGCCATAAGTTGCCGATTAAGCCCAAAAATTTCCAGACTTTTTGCTGGGAATTTGGTGCAATCGGGGGCTGTGGTTGATCACTATAATTGAAAACTGGATTTGAATGGGATTTGAATGGGATTTTTGGGGGGGTGGAACCCGGAGAAAAGCCGATCGCGATTGGGATTGGACTAAAGGGGGTGAGGGGAAATGATTCGCCGACTTTTTCCTTAATTGTAACGGTCCGGGGCTAGATTTTACGGCGATCGCTCTCCAAATAGGATTGTCCCTAGTCTGACCATTGTGGACCCAGCTTGGATGGCTAAATGATAATCCCCTGACATTCCCATCGATAACTCCTGCATGGAAATGTTATCCCAATTTTGGGCCTGGATTTCTTGAGCGAGTTGACGAGAGCGATCAAACAAGGCCAGGGTTTTTGCTTGATCCAATCCCAACGGGGGAATGGTCATTAATCCTTTGATTTCTAAGTTTTTACACTGATTTAGGGAGCCTAAATCCTCTAGGAGCTCCGGAATCTGCCACCCGGATTTGTTGGCGTCGGGCAGGATTTTTACTTGGAGGCAGACTTTTGGTTTAACCCCAAGTCCTTCCGCCAAGCGATCGACTCGTTGCGCTAATTTTAAACTATCAATAGAATGGATCCAATGAAAGTGGTCTAAAGCGGGTTTAACTTTATTACTTTGCAGGTGTCCAATCAGATGCCAGGTTAGACCGGGCAGGTCCCCGAGTTGCTCCGATTTCGCTTGAGCTTCCTGAAGGCGACTTTCCCCAAAATCTCGAATTCCCGCCTGATACGCTTGCATCATGGCATCCACCGGCACCTGTTTGGTGACGGCAATCAGTCGGACTGATTCGGGTAAGTGGGCGCGGATCTGTGCAATCCGTTGGGCGATCGTCATTGAAACGTCCGTTTGTGGATGAGTTGCAGTTCAGTAAATTCCTGAGCTTGCCCCATTCGTCTGAGGAATCGCAAGCGGTTTTCGACGAGGAGGCGAGCATCGGCACGGGTGAGCGGCTCAAATCTTAACCCGTCTACGCCAGAAAGCGCTAAAAAAAATAGGCGTTGGGCATAGAGGGTCGTGAACAACTCCTGATTTTGTTCGATCAGACACACCCGATAGAGCAGACCAAAAGTAGGATGATTTAAGTAAGTTTCAGTGTTCATTCAGGTTCAGATGAGTACCGTTAATCATAACGGTTATAGAGTCACTAAGGTCCCTTTGGCGGAGTCAGCTAGTATGGAGTTTCGGGATGTGACCCGTTTCCCCCCTGAGTTTTTTCCGCAAGCTTGGACGGGGATAATTTTATCAGAAATCGTGGAAATCCCCATGCTCTTAGGCTGGGGATAGCTCATAAATTGGATAATTCTTCCCCGGAGTGGCAACGTCTCGTGCTCTGCTACTCATCCTTGAGGGCGACGCTCCCTCTCCTCGATTTTTGGGTCTAACTGCTGTAAGATGGTCTATCTTCTTGGTTTAACCTGGAGCTAGATTCTCATCTTTGGCATCGCCATCAAATTGGAGCGATCGCTGCATGAATCATTGGCATTTTCATTACACCTGGAGCAAGCGATCGCCACCCTCATCACCCTTCCCGGGAGGCGATCGCCATCTGCAATGCCGCGAGTTGGGCGCGGGCTTTATCTAGGGACTCATACCATTCTTTTTCCGGTTCACTATCGGCAACAATTCCGGCCCCCACTTGTCCCCACACTCGATGGGTTTTCCCCTCATTTTTGGCCGTTCCCGATGTCTCTGGCGCAAATAATAAGGTCCGAATCAAAATATTCAAATCAAGCTGTCCTCGCCAGTCTAAATACCCACAGGAACCATAAAACAGACTGCGGCGCACGGGTTCTAATTCTTCAATAATTTCCATGCATCGGACTTTGGGACAGCCGGTAATAGTGCCGCCGGGAAAGGTAGCGCGAATTAAATCAATACTATCGCGATCGCCTCGGAGAGTACCCACGGCATTACTCACCAAGTGCATAACATGACTGTACCGTTCAATGGTCAACAATTCGTTAACTTGGACCGTTCCCCATTCGCAAACTCTGCCTAAATCATTCCGTTCCAAATCCACCAACATAATATGTTCGGCGCGTTCTTTCCGGTTGGCGAGTAATTCGGTGGCGAGTTGTTCATCCAGTTCAGGCGTTTTCCCCCGGGCACGAGTTCCGGCAATCGGACGAGTCTGGGCAGTTTTTCCTTGCAATTGCACCAATCTTTCCGGAGAACAACTCACCACATCTCCCCAGGGAGTCCGCCAATAACTGGCAAAGGGAGAGGGATTAATCGCACGCAAAGTCTGATAAACGTCCCAACTCTCCTGCTGAGTTGTCGTTTCAAATCGCAGGGACAAATTGGCTTGAAAAATATCCCCCGCTGTGATATATTTTTGGGCTTTCCTGACCCGTTCTTCATAGTCAAATTGCGACAAATGAAATTGGGGGTAAGGGGGAATAAAACCCTCGGTTTCAGGTGAGGGGTGAGGAGAGTTTTCCTTGGCAAAAGAGCTTTCTAGCTTCTGTTCGAGGATGTCCAGTTCAGCGCGATCGCTACTAGCAATCCACAACTGTTGTTGATGATGGTCAAGGATCGCAAAGTTGGCGGGTTCATACCAGTAACTCACCGGAAAGGGCAGGGTATCATCGTTGAAATGGGGGAGTTTCTCAATTTCCCAGGCTAAATCATACCCCAACCATCCTAACCATCCTCCGGTGAAAGGAAGCGCATCGCGATTCAGAATTTCAGGGTTATCAAGTGCTTGAATGAGTTCGGGTTGTTCGGGCTGTTTGCGATGCAGTAGTTGCCGCAAACTAGGCAGAATTTCTCCAACTTCTGGAGTCCACAATTGAGGACGGTTGTCAATCCATCTCGGTGCACCAGCACAGATAGAATATCGCGCTTCGGGGATGGGGGCGGGAGTGGGATAAGGACTTTCTAGGAGGGTGGCGATCGCCGCTTCCGGTTGCTGGTTTTCAGATTGCGGAATGAGAAACAATGCCTCAAATACTTGCGTTCCCGTCCGTTGTTTTAAGGGCAGCGATCGCCAATACCAAGGAGGAATGGGTTGGGTGTTTAATGGATTCACGCTTGCCATCCCCATAAGAAACGCATCCCCCAAAATCCCACCAAAATGGCGATCGCCACCCAGTCTCCATTTCTGAGTTTTAACGGATGCCACTGCACCCGATGGGTGTTCGGCGTCGTAAATCCTCGCACCTGCATCCCTCCCGCAATTTGTTGAGCCCGCAATAGCAGATTTTCTAGCAATCTTTCTACTACACTAAACCATACTTTGGTTGTTCCCCGCAAGCCCAATTTTTTCCAATTAATGGCCCGAGTTCGCACCGACCGAATTAAGTTCTGAACTTCTTCTAACACCAGGGGGATAAACCGCAGGGATAGGGTTAAAGTTAGGGCAATTTCTGTGGTGGGAATATTAAACCGTCTCAGAGGACTCATTAAATCTTCAATTCCCGCCGTAATCTCTTCCGGGGCTGTCGTCAAAAGGTACAGATTGGTGCTATAAATTAGGGTGAAAAATAAGGTGCCAATCCGGATTCCTAAATCCAGAGAACGACGAGTAATCGTAAACCGCCCTTGCTCAAAGAGGACGTAACGGTAATCCGTGGGTTGGGGGAGTTCACTGTCAATCGTCTCCTCGGGTTCGGGGGTTTCTTGACCCCAGCCAAAGGGATTGTACCACGGATTTCTGGTTGGGGTTGGAGGGAGGGTGAGGGGTTGGCGATCGAAGGTTAGTTCTTGGGAGGGGAGACGGGGTTGGTGTTCCACCGGGAGTCCATCGGGGGCGATCGCTGTAATTAGGCAAACTAACAAAGATAGGGCTAACAAAAACCCCATTTGTTTGCGCCAGACTCGCAGGGGAATCAAGGCACTAATCGTAATCAAAATTAGCAGCAAAACCAACCCAATCCGCCAGATGGGATTCGCTAAGACGGGCGCAATTAAAAAGCTCATCAACCACAGCAGTTTGACTCGCGCATCTAAGTGATGTAACCAGGTAATGGGTTGTTCTAAATACAAGCCGATAGGCAGCGATCGCAATAAATCCATCGGATTCGAGAAAGTAAATGTTCAAAGCGTCTAAAACCGCTGTCCAAGGGGTTCGGGTTCACCCAGTCTTTTTTGTAGGGGAATTTCATAAATTACCCCCACGCCGAATAGCCAGCTATAGCGTTTCCCAGAACGGGAAAGGTACTTTTCAAAGCCCCTCTCCCGTTCTGGGAGAGGGGTTTGGGGTGAGGGTTCTTATGGAGATGAGAACCGCTATATAGCGTTTCCCAGAACGGGAAAGGTACTTTTCAAAGCCCCTCTCCCGTTCTGGGAGAGGGGTTTGGGGTGAGGGTTCTTATAGAGATGAGAACCGCTATATGGGAACAACCTAAACCTTAACGGCTCGATTGGTGGTATTATTGTCCTCAAAGTCCCGAGCTTTTTTACCACGCCATAACAATCGCAATGGACTACCCGTAAATCCAAGTTGTTCACGGAATTGACGTTCGATATAACGGCGATAATTATCGTTAAATCGTTTCGGGTCATTCACAAACAAGGCAATGGTGGGAGGTTGGCTGGTAACCTGAGTTCCATAATAGATTTTCCCTTGTTTTCCTTGACGGCTAGTCGGAGGACTATGCCAATGCAATGCATCTTTTAGCACTTCATTAATCACCGAAGTGGAAACCCGACGCCGATGTTCATCGGCAGATTTATTAACTAAATCTAGGATGTTTTCCACCCGTTTTCCCGTGGCGGCACTCACAAAAATTGCTTCCGCCCATTCTAGGAAATAGAGGCGACTTTTGATATCCCGTTCATAGTCATAAATGGTATAGGAATCTTTCTCGATCGCATCCCATTTGTTGATGACAATCACGCAGGCCCTTCCATCTTCTTCGATTCGTCCCGCCAGTTTTTGGTCCTGTTCCGTTACCCCATCGACTGCATCAATGACCAACAGCACCACATCCGCCCGACGAATCGCTTTAAATGCCCGGTTGATGCCAAAAAATTCGGGTCCATATTCCACATTTTTCTTTTTACGAATCCCGGCAGTATCGATAATTCGGTAGTTCGTGCCGTTCCGTTCCACAAAAGTATCGATAGTGTCGCGTGTCGTTCCGGAAATTGGACTAACAATCGCCCGCTTTTCTCCAACAAAGGCATTGAGTAAGCTGGATTTGCCCACATTGGGACGTCCGACAATCGCCACTTTAATTTCCGGAATTTCTTCAATTTCAGAAGTCGGCGGCAAGTGGGAAATCACCATATCTAATAAATCTCCCGTTCCACTGCCGTGAATGGCAGAAATGGGATAAGGTTCACCCATGCCTAATTCCCAAAATTCTGCCGCTTGGGTTAATCCTTCCATTAAGGATTCACATTTATTCACGGCAACGACAACGGGAACTTTTTGATGACGCAACCAGTTGGCAATTTCGCGATCGGCTTCCGTGACCCCTAGTTGTCCATCCACAACAAACAGGGCAACGCTGGATTCGGTCAGCGCTGTCAGGACTTGTTCTCGAATTAGGGGTAAAAATTCGGTCTCATCATCAAAGACTAATCCGCCGGTATCGACGATCTGAAAGTCTCGGTCCTGCCAGAAGGCATCTCGATAGGTGCGATCGCGGGTGACTCCCGGTTCATCATGGACGATCGCCTGTTTACCCCCAGCAATCCGATTGACAAGGGTTGATTTGCCCACGTTAGGGCGTCCGATAATAGCAACTATAGGTAAAGCCATAGAGGTGAAGGTTCCTGGGATTGAGCGCAGCAATCATATCTGTTTATTTTTTTATTATAGCGAACCGAGGCGATCGGCACGCTGATTAATTAGCCCACATCTTTACCCAGGGGCTTCCCCTCTGTAGCTCACTCGGACTCTTTAATCGCTTTTCGTCTTACCGACAGACCAAACTTTCATTCACCGCCGCAAAATCTTGGGGGGTTTCTTTGTCAATCAGTCGCTTATAGTGCTCTGGGTTTTGAATCAATA
>JAABSJ010000109.1 GCA_011390515.1 Oscillatoria sp. | reverse complement strand
TAAAGAGTGCCATCAAGGGGGATTAATTTTAGCCATTGCCACCCCTGAAAAATTGGCGCATCTGCCTTGGGAATTGCTCCATGACGGCACGAGTTTTTTAGTGGAGGGGGTGAACCCAGTGGTGGTGCCAGTGCGCTGGATTGAAAAGAACACCCCGCCACCTCCACCCCTGGAAGCGCGACCCTTGCAGGTGTTATTTATGGCAACCTCCCCGGAAACGGTGGAACCTGTACTCGACTTTGAGGCAGAGGAAGCGCAAATTTTGGCGCAGACGCAGGATATGGCAGTGCAGGTGCGCGTTGAGGAAAGCGGATGCGTGGCAGAGTTGGGCAAGTTATGGAAGCGATATCCCCAACCCTTCGATATTTTTCACCTCACGGGACATGGGGACATTCAGCAACAGGAACCCTATCATCCCTTTTTCATTACTGAGACGGAAACTGGGGACCGCCATGATGCTTTTGCGCCGGAACTTGCTGAGGTGTTTCGCCATCGCTGGCCCCAGTTAATCTTTCTATCCGGATGTCGCACGGGACAGGCAGGGAATGAGGGCGCGGTCCTGTCAATAGCGGAAACCATGATTCAGCAAGGAGCGCGGGCAGTATTGGGTTGGGGTCTGCCTGTACTAGAAACCACGGCGACTGCTGCTGCCGCCCATTTATATCAGAAGTTAGCGGAGGGATATTCCCTCAGTCAAGGGTTAGGCAGTACCTACCGCTACTTGCTGAAAGAAAAAGTCAAAGATTGGCATCTGCTGCGGTTGTATGTGCGCGGTGACTGTCCCAGTGCCTTGGTGGAACCCCCAGGGGATTATCATTGGCAACCGCCACAACAGCCCCAGAAACAGTCCCTGGACCCCCGCACCCCGGAGGTGCGAGTGGCGACTCGGGAGGAATTTGTGGGACGTCGGCGCTACCTCCAGCGCTATTTACGGGCGCTGAAAGGGGGTAAGTTTCTCGGTGTCGTGATTCATGGCATCGGGGGTGTGGGAAAAAGTACGGTAGCGGCGCGGTTGCTGGAACGGATGCCGGAGTATGAACCTATCTTTATTTATCGCGGGTTGGATGAGGCGCAGTTAATCAATAAACTGTCTCGGCAATGTACTAATGAGACTGGGTTGGACATTTTGCAAGGGAAACTCCCCCTGATGCAGCGCCTGACCAAATTTTTGCAAATGGGTTTGAATTCTCAGAAGCAGCAGTTGATGTTTGTATTGGATGATTTCGAGGCAAACCTGGAACTGAGGGCAGATGGGAAGGCAGTGTTAAAACCGGAAGTGGTGGAGGTGGTAGGGGATTTGCTGAATGCGATCGCCCAATCCCGAGGTCCTCATCGCGTCATCATTACCTGTCGCTACGATTTCCCACTCCCCAACTCCACCCTGAATCGCCCCCTGTATCGGGAATCGTTGGCAGCATTGCGCGGGGCAGATTTACGCAAAAAGTGCCAGCGTCTTGCATCCTTTCAAGCAGATTCTGATGTAGATGCGGACTTGCAAAAACGGGCGAAAAATGCCGCAGATGGCAACCCGCGTTTGTTGGAATGGTTGAATCAAATCTTGCAAACTCCATCGGTGGCAATTTCTGAAATTATCACCAAAATGCAGGAAAAAGAAACCAAATTCCGCGCCGATATTTTAGCCGAAGAATTGCTCAACCAGCAGGATAAAGACTTGCGGGAAATGCTGCGGTTGGGATTAGTGTTTCAGGTGCCAGTCCCGAGGGCCGCATTTACAGAAATTTGCAGCAAAATCCGCAACCTGGAGACCCACATCACTCGCGCCATTTCCCTGGGATTGCTAGAATCTATCCAATCCACTCCCGCAGATGGCGAGTTGCTACGAGTGCCGCGCCTGCTGCCCCTGCCAGTACCAGAAGAAGATGAACCCTTGCACCGGCAAGCCGCAGAGTTATTATATCGAATCTGGTGGGAAGAATCGGAAACCTCAATCGAGGAACGACTGATAGAAATTCATCGATTAGCTTTGGTTGGAAAAACGGGAGAAATTGCCGTAAAAATTGCCAGCACATTGGCCCTCAGATGGAACAAGAAAAGCAGATTTAAAGAAACGGCAAAAATGAGCAAAGACACCTTAGACGTGATTGAAGATTATCGGATATTTCATAACCTTGCTTGTTCTAACCAACAACTCGGGAAGGTAGAACAGGCTATAGCACATTATCAACAGGCTTTAGAGTTTTGTCCCCTACAGGATGAAGGAGAAAAAGCCGCAATTGTTAATAATTTAGCCGTTCTCAAAGCCAACCAAGGAGAAATTGACGAAGCGATCAATCTTTACACCCAATCAATGGAACTATGGGAACGCATCGGCGATTTGCGAGGAAAAGCGGCGACTTTCCACTGCCTGGCCATTATCAAAGTCAAACAAGGAGAAATTGAGGAGGCGATCTCCCTTTACACCCAATCGCTTCAACTTAAAGAATCTATTGGTGACGTGCAAGGGAAAGCGGCGACTTTGCACCAACTTGCTGGTATCAAAGCCAACCAAGGAGAAATTGAGGAGGCGATCTCTCTTTACACCCAATCCCTGCAACTCAACGAATCCATCGGCGAAGTGCAAGTGAAATCAGCGACTTTGCACCAACTCGCTGGTATCAAAGCCAACCAAGGAGAAATTGAGGAGGCGATCTCTCTTTACACCCAATCCCGGCAACTCAAAGAACACATTGGCGACGTGGAAGGGAAAGCGGCGACTTTGCACTGTCTAGCTATTATCGAACTCAACCAAAGTATTGGGGCCAAGCAAGGAGAATTCTACGAGGCGATCGCCCTTTTCACCCAATCGATGAAACTCTTTGAACAGATTGGTAACGTGGAAGGGAAAGCGGCGACTTTGCACTGTCTGGCTATTATCAAAGTCAACCAAGGAGAAATCGAGGAGGCAATCTCTCTTTACACCCAATCGCTGCAACTCAGAGAACGCATTAGGGACGTACAAGGGAAAGCCGCGACCTTAGTAATGCTGGGACAACTGTTAGCAAGTCGAGGTGATTTTACTACTGCTTTACAATATATGCAGGAATCCTTAGAAATTTTAGAGCATCTGCGTTCCCCTGAAGCCGAAAAAGTACGGATAATTATTGTAATGACCCAGAAAATGGCAGAAGAATAATTATAAAAATAACCCCCCAGCCTAAACGATTGGCGGGATATACCGTAACAGCATTTCGTCTAACACTTCTAACTGAATGGGTTTGCTTAAATAATCCGTTGCGCCTGCGGCTAGGCAGCGTTCCCGATCGCCTGACATTGCCATTGCGGTTACCACCACTACCGGCAACTGTTGCACATTCGGGTTTTTGCGTAACTCTTCGACTAATTGCAACCCCATTGCCAAATGAGCAAACTGGACATCTAACAAAATTAAATAGGGGTCAAAGGAAGCCACTTCTTCCAGAAAATTGGCGCTGTAGCCAATCACTTTGACATGATGTCCCACTGCTTGTAAATAGTCTTGCAACAATAAGGTACTCGAACCATCATAATCCACGATTAAAATCCGACCTTTGCGATCGCCCGCTTCGGGAATGACAATTGCCGGAAGCTCCTCATCGGGGACCGTCGGAACATATCCCGGAGGCGGATCGGGCAGAATAATCGTAAACCGACTCCCCACCCCCACGGTCGAACTGACGAGCACATCCCCCCCATGCAACTGTGCTAAATCTCGCGTGAGGGCTAATCCCAATCCTGTCCCTTGGATGTTATGGTTCAGGTCATGATTCACTTGCCGAAACGGGTCAAATACTAGGGGTAAATGTTCTTCAGAAATCCCAATTCCCGTATCAACAACCGTAAATCCAATCCCTCCGGGCTGTTGTTCTACAATTAATGAAACTTCCCCGGTTGGGGTGAATTTAATCGCATTGGAGAGCAGATTGAGCAGCATTTGTTTGAGACGCCGTTCATCGGCTATGCAAAGCCGGATTTTGGGGTCAATTCTACTGGTTAGTCTTAATCCCCGGTCCACCGCCCGTTCCTGCATCACTTTGAGGCAATATTTACAAATTTCTGGAACGGGAATTTCACTGAATTTTAATTCTTCTTTGCCAGCTTCTACTTTGGATAAATCTAAAATATCATTAATCAGTTCTAATAAATGGTCGCCGCTACTTTTAATCCGGCTAATATATTCTTTCTGTTTGGGATTCAGGCTGCCAAAAATTTCTCTTTGTAACATTTGAGACAGCCCTAAAATCGAATTTAAAGGAGTTCTAATTTCATGACTCATTTGCGCCAAAAATTCACTTTTGGCTCGATTTCTCGCTTCGGCAATATCCCTGGCCCGGGCCACTGCTTCGGCTTGTTTATGTTGGGTAATATCGGTGATGGCGGCGACGACTCCATCCATTCGACCGAGGCGATCGTACAAGGGGGCGGCATTAATGGAGACAAAAATCTGGGTGCCATCTCGACGGGCGATCGCATACTCCATTTCATAAGCAGGTCGTCCCTTTTGCATCACCTGACAAAACGGCAGTTGATTTTCCGGTAAACCCCGTGCATCTAACGGTTGAATTTGCCAAATCGGTTCATTGTATCGACATCCGATCATCTCTTGCCGAGGCAGTCCTAAATGCTTCTGTGCTGCTGCGTTAGTCAGGGTAATCCGCCCATTACTATCAAAAACTAAAATTCCATCCGCGTTTGTTTCAATAATCGCATCGAGTCGCCTCTCGTTGAGTTCTAGCTGCTTTTTAGACTGATTAATTTCTGAGGTATAGCGGACGATCGCATAGTAGAGAATAATCGCAACCACCGTCACATACACGCAACCCTTAATGGTTTGCAGATGAGTTATATTTTCAATCCCTGGTTGCCCAAATAGCAAAGCTATCATGCGATCGGACCCGACAATCCATAAGGCGCTAATCAATAGATAAATACTGACGATTCGACGCGGAGATAGCTTCATGATGATTCGCCATTGTCTCATCTTAGTCTGCCTGGTAATTTGCTATTACTCGCTGAGTTTTAACCCCGATGAACTCTTTGGGTTAAATTCTCCTGGCAAGCTTTTATGGATTGAGGTATAATTTACACCAAAATAAAGCAGAACGCTACAAGTCAGAGGAAAAAAGCAGTCACTAGGGATCAACTGTCAGTTGTCCTGGGTCATTTGTCATTGGTTCTGGGTCATTGGAGGTTCCCAAATCGGAGGGGATTTGTCCTGGGTCAGTTGTCGTTTGTCATTGGGGGCTTCCAAATCGGACTGGGTGTAACCTGGATAGGGAATCCTCACCGGGTTGACTGCGCTTAGACTCAGGAAGTTGGATGCTGTGCCAAACTCGACTCCCCCGGCGTCGAAGTTGGACCGATCGCCTCGGGAGTCCCCAACGCTTCTGCCCTCAATTTCGGTTTTAAATATAAATTTTCCACCAATGCGGCACCTCCGGCAACCCAAGGCGGAACAATTAAAGCACCGACAATTCCCAACACTTGCACCCCACCAATCACCGAGAGTAACTGATAGAGGGGATGCACTCCCACAGAAGACCCCACCAATAACGGATCCAAAACATAAGTCTCCACATTCTGGATCACCACAAAAAAAATCAACACCGACAGAAACAACCATCCCCCTTGAGACACCGCCACAATTAGCGCTGGAATTGCCCCCAAAATCGGCCCTAAAAAGGGAATTAAATTGGTTACCCCGGCGATCGCCCCCAAACCCAAGGCAAACTCCCCTAACCCTAAAGCACTCAATCCCACACTGGTTGCCACCGCCAACAGTGCCGAAACCAACACTCGACCCCGAATATATCCCCCCATCCGCTGACTAATCGGCATCACCTGAGTCTCCAAACGCTCATCCCAAGGTTTCGGAAATAGCTGAACCAGACTCTTAATTAAACTGTGACTATCCGCCACCATATAACCGGAAATAAAGATTGATAAAATCAGGGTCACCACCCCACCGAGTAACCCTCGGGTTAATCCATAAGACCGGAGCACCAGTTGTTGGGTTGAGCGAATTCCCCAAGTGGTTACAGACTGGGTATCAAAGAACTGGCGCACAAACTCTGGTGGCGTATCAATCAGTCTAGCCGCTAAATCTTCAGCAATTAACCGCAAGGTTTCCAAATAAGAGGGAAGCTGACGAATTAACCGCTGAATTTGATCCAAGGCGGTCGGTCCAATTAATAACACCACCCCGGTTAACCCGCCTATCAGGGTCAGGTAGGTAATAATAGTGGCAATCCACCGGGGAATATGCCATTTTTCCGCCCAATTCACCACGGGAGAGATGGAAGCGGCGAGGACGACAGAAACCATTAGGGTAATCAGCAAACTCCGCAGTTGCCACAGCAATATCACCAGTAAGCCGAGGGTGAAAATCAGCAACAGGGTTGTTAGAGAAATTTTAATCCGCGAGGGGGACATAGCTAATTTAAGATAAAGGCTTGATTAACGGGGGTTATAGATGAGGCGATCGCCTTTTTCGGTTCGCGTGAAAACTGCGATCGCCACAAGACTTTATTCCCTAGGGTTGCATCGAATAACCCTTTAATTGCGATGCCATTGAGTGACACCTCCGGGTTTATCAATTAACGTAATCCCGAGTTCTTGCAGTTGATTCCGAATGCGATCGGCTTCGGCAAAGTTTTTCCCCTGACGCGCCGCGAGTCGGTCCTGAATCAGGGAGTCAATCTCCTGATCACTCAATCCTCCGGGTTCCGGTGCAGAATTTTCCTCTACGGGATTCACTTCCAACCCCAGAACCTTGCCTAACTCCCGCAAAGCAACCCATTGGTGGTGTAACTGTTCCGAGTCCATATCCAGTTTCCCTTCATGAACCCAAATATTGCCTTGACGACGTAATTCCTTCGCCAATTCAAACAACACCGCCAACGCTGATGGGGTATTTAGGTCATCATCCATCGCCGCCTCAAATCGGGCGACAAGTGCATCGGATTCTGGTGCGATCGCCCCCGAATCCAAATCCCACCCCAACTTGCTGCCATACTCATAACCAAAGCGTAACCCATCTTTTAGGGTCGTCCAGCCATTTTCTGCACTGGCGATCGCCTCATCGGTAAAGTCCAACGGTTTGCGATAATTCGCTTGCAGCACAAACAACCGAAGCGCCATCGGGTCTACACCCCCTTGATCCAGCAACTGGCGAATCGTCGTAAAATTGCCCAGAGACTTGGACATTTTTTCCCCATTCACCGCCACCATGCCATTATGGAGCCAATATTTCGCTAAAGCTTGACCCGTCACCGCTTCCGATTGAGCGATTTCATTCTCATGATGAGGGAAAATTAAATCCGCACCCCCAACATGAATATCAATCGTCTCTCCCAACACCTCGCGGACCATTGCCGAACATTCAATATGCCATCCCGGACGACCTGCACCCCAAGGGGATTCCCAAGACGGTTCCCCGGGTTTAGCTGCCTTCCACAAGGCAAAATCAAACGGGTCTTGCTTTTTCAACTCCTCCGGGTCCTCCGCCTCCACGCGGCCACTAGCCCCCGCTTGCATTTCCGCCAACTGCCGTCCCGAGAGTTTTCCATAGTTGGTAAACTCCCGCACCTTATAATAGACATCGCCACCGGCAGGATAGGCAAAGCCTTTTTGTTCTAACTGGGCGATTAAGCGCTTAATCCCATCTAAAGTATGAGTAGCGCGGGGATAGGCATCGGCTTCGAGGACATTCAGCCTTGCCATATCCTCAAAATAGGCTTGAGTGTAGCGATCGGCCACTTCTTCCATTGATGACCCTTCCTGCCTTGCGCGATTGAGGATTTTGTCATCAATATCGGTAAAATTCTGCACATAGCGCACCGCATATCCCCGCCATTGCAGATAGCGGCGCAGAATATCCCAGATAATATAGGACCGGGCGTGACCGAGGTGGCAATAATCGTAGACCGTAACCCCACAACAATACATCCGCACCTGACCGGGTTCAAACGGGATAAACGGTTCCTGACGACGGGTGAGGGTGTTGTACAGCGTTAAGGTCATAATTGCTCGATAGAAAACAGTAAAACGGTAGTGCTTGATGCAGAAATCACTTCAGTCAACAGTCGGTCGGGGTTTTGCAGAAAGTGCTTCCCAAAACTGATATCTTGCACCATTCTCAACACCGGCGGGGGATAAATCCCCCGCCTCATAGCTTAAGTCGGTTAAAAACCGACTAAAAACACCATCGCATAATACTTTCAGTCGGTTTCAACCGACTTAAGCTGTTAGGCGGGGGATTTATCCCCCGCCGGTTGTTGCGACGGGTGCAAGATCTCAGCAGACTGGCCCAAAAGAGGTTGACTGAATGACTTAACTGATTCTATCGTTTATCATGACGCGATGGACCGTGGCGCGATCGCACTAGCATTTAAAACTCATGCGGATTATTGTCGAAGGCTGGCGTTTTCTTCCCCACTCTTATTCTCTAATCAATCAGTTTCTCCTTTTAGAACTGCTCGATCGCCCAGAAATCCAGGTCTTTCACCGGGATATGCCTTACGTGACTGACAATTGGCAACCCGTCAGTGGATTATTGGGAGAGTCCAGAGAACCCAAGTTACACTTGATTCCCCAACCGACAGAGGATGAATCTGCCGATGCTATCCTTCGCGTCTATTGTCCGTTTAATTTAGTCCCTTCCACCGCTCACCGCACGGTCATGTTTGGCTGTACAGAATGGGGAATTGTTCCTCAATCCATTTTGCGGGGAATGGGAATCTCTTCATTCCAAGAGGCTCATCAGAATTCCGATACGATTATTGTGACCGCATCCCATTGGTCCAGGGATGGATTTATCCGCAGTGGTGCCGACCCCGATCGGGTGGTGGTGATTCCCCTGGGTGTAGACCCCTACTTCTACCAACCCGCATCTCCAGAAAAACGGCTCGCCTTACGTCAACAATTTGGACTAGAAGAAAATTTTGTCTTTTTCATCAATGGATTGCTCTTTAATAACCGCCACGGTATGGCACGATTATTAAAAGCATTCGCCCCCATTGTCCAAAAATTTCCTGAAGCGAGATTAATCTTAAAAGGTCGAGATTATCTGTTTGAAGCCCGCCAAGAAATTGCCAGAATTTCCAGTCATACTCTCACGGCAACTGAGCAAAAAATGGTTCAGGAACGATTAACCTATATTGGCAAAAATCTCTCCTGTTCCGATTTAGCCGCGTTATATCAAATTGCCGATGCTTATGTGTCTCCCTATCTCGCAGAAGGATTTAATTTGCCGGTTTTAGAGGCAGCAGCTTGTGGATTACCTGTGATTTGCACCCAAGGGGGACCGACGGATGATTTTATTCATCCAGATTTTGCATTTCCCATCCAGAGTCAATTAGAACAGCGTCAGTTAGAATCGGGGGAGATGGGATTTGTGGTTGCTCCTGATGTAGAGCATTTACTTCATTTAATGGAGCAGATCATCAAACAACCGAACTTGCGGGAAAAAGCCAGACAAGCAGGGCCGAAATGGGTAGGCGATCGCTACACTTGGAAGCAGGTGGTAGACCAGTATTTAACAGTCCTGACCCCCCCAGATAAACCCTCTCTAAATGCACCCGTAATCCATCCAGATCGGACGACTACAGCCAATCGGAAACTGATTGTCGAAGGGTGGCGATTTCAGACCCATTCTTATGCGATCGCCAATCAATTTCAACTCTTAGAAATGCTCAATTATCCCAACTTAGAGCTATTTCACCAAGATATTCCCTTTGCGGACCAAAATTCTCAACCGGCACAGGGTTTATTTGACGCTGAATCGGAATCCGCTTTACGGGCGATCGCACCCCCACCTCCCAACCTCTTTGCGGATGCCACTCTGCGAATGTATAGTCCCTTTAATTTTAAATCAGCCATCCAAAGCGAGCGAACCTATTTATTTGGCACCACAGAATGGGGAATTGTCCATCAAGAACTCTTACGGTTAAACCCCGGGGAATCTCTTGAAGCGTTACATCGAAATTCTAATACCGTTATTATTACCTCTTCTCAATGGTCCAAAGCCGGTTTTCTCCGCAGTGGTGCCGACCCCAGTCGTGTCGTCACCGTCCCCCTTGGAGTCGATACCAGCCGTTACAAACCCCTCCCCAAGGAGGAACGGGCCGCTTTAAGACAAGAATTGGGATGGCAACCGGATGAATTCATCTTTTTAAATGTCAGTAGCATGAATGTGGAAAAAGGAATTTTCCCCATCATTTTTTGCTTTACTAAAATCTTAGAAAAATATCCCACAGCTCGCTTGGTCTTAAAAGGGTCTGATTTAATTTACAAATCTTGGGAATCCATTACCTTTAGCGCCCAAAAGATTTTAAGCGAGCAGGAGTTAGAAACCTTTAACACCCGCTTGACCTACATCGGCGACCCGTTATCTAGTGCCGAACTGATTCGCTACTATCAAGCTGCCGATGGCTATCTCTCTCCCTATTCTGCGGACGGATTTAACTTGCCTGTTTTAGAGGCAGTTGCCTGTGGATTGCCCGTCATTTGTACCGAAGGCGGACCCACCGATGAATTTACCCACCCTGATTTTGCTCTCCAGATTAAAAGTGAAGTTCAATCTGTTGAATATCGGGGGGAAATGCGCCATTTTTTAGCTCCGAATTGGGATTGTTGTGTTGCCTTAATGGAACAACTGATTTCTCAACCGGATTGGCGAGAACAGGTGCGCATCTCTGGTCCTCAATTTGTGCGCGATCGCTTCAGTTGGCAACAGATTGTCGCTCAGTTACTAGAGGTAATGTTCCCCTCCAATCCGCCTCAACGCTCAAATAGAGAATCAAATGTAGAGGCGATTCGCGAATCGCCTCTACATTTAGGGTCTAATGTTAAAGATTGCGTAACTCCTCTCTCAGAAACAGCGTCTCCCACCCTCCAAGAACGAGTAGCATCCTTCCCCTTTTGGTATCACAAAATTGAGTTACCCGGGGGAATTGTCACCCCCGGAGATAATCCCCACAATCCAGAAATGTATGGCGTCCCAGAGGACCTAAGTGGAAAACGAGTCTTAGATGTGGGGGCCTGGGATGGCTACTGGACCTTTGAGGCCCTCAAACGCGGTGCGCGGGAAGTCGTGGCGATCGATGATTTTTCCGACTATCTCGGACGGTTGGATCAACGCGATCGCAACGCCTGGGGAACCTTCGATGTGTGTCGCGAAGCACTCGGGTTTGACGAAACTATCTGTCAACGCCTAGAAA
Source organism: Oscillatoria sp. (assembly GCA_011390515.1). Lineage (GTDB taxonomy): Bacteria > Cyanobacteriota > Cyanobacteriia > Cyanobacteriales > Laspinemataceae > Laspinema. The sequence continues at coordinate 6,854 of JAABSJ010000109.1, read as the reverse complement.
AATCAGTGTATGACCTCAATGAATCAGAATTAGGCCGATTTGATGTGATCTTCTTTTTCGGAACCCTTTACCACCTCCGATATCCCCTACTGGCCCTGGATAAGTTATCCGCCCTCTGTGATGGCGAAATTTACATCGAATCTGCCATTCTCGATGATTTTAGTCCCTACCGAGGCGGGATCGGCAAGGGATATCCCGGACAGCAACGGGTGATGGAGTTTTATCCCAATGATGAATATGCCGGAAATTCCAGCAACTACTGGGTCCCCACCTTGTACTGTTTGGGTCAAATGGTAAAATCCTCCGGCTTTACCCAGGTTAAAGGCTGGAAATTAGTCCAAAACCCGCCCAATTGGGGGTGGTGTCGAGGATTTGCGATCGGCACTAAAGCTCAGTCGAGCAATTAGGGGATTCCAAATAGGATTTAAGCAATCTTTAAAATTCAACGCTAAATGTAGAGGCGATTCGCGAATCGCCTCTACATTTAGGGAACTCCAAAAAATAAAATATCCAAAAACCCCGCAGCGTCAAGCCTGGGGCTATACGGACGAAGCCCGCCTGCGCGGGCTGCAAGAGACTTGTTAGTTCCTTAATCATCGGATTTGGATGATTTATTTGTTGGAATACCCTTAACTTAAATTCTCAAAATCTGCGTAAGTCCTCCGAACAATACTCTTTGAGCCTGCGTTTGGCGTAGCCTGCGCGACAGCGCCTAGTCCGTTCGTCCGTATAGCCCCACCCTTCAGGGTGCGGGCTTTGAGCCTGCGTTTGGCGTAGCCTGCGCGACAGCGCCTAGTCCGTTCGTCCGTATAGCCCCACCCTTCAGGGTGTAGGGCTGTTTCATTCTCCCGGCCAAATTAATTTTTTGGTTGTTCATAAGCTTTATCTGGCGGGGGATACAAACGTTTTTTCCTACTTTTAAGCCTAATATTAGGAAATAAGGCCGAAAACCCTTGCGCTGTAACGCTTACGGGGTAAGGAAAATTTTAGAATGAAACAGCTCTACCCTTCAGGGTGCGGGCTTTCTTAGCCTGCGTTTGGCGCAGCCTGCGCGACAGCGCATAGGCAGGCTTCGTCCGTGTAGCCCCACCCTTCAGGGTGCGGGTTGTGGCTGTAGCCAAGTGTTAATCTGCAATCTCTGGGGATGAAAGGCTCAATCTTCGCTAAAATCAAATTGGATGACTCATTAGATTAATTTCTAACCAGCCCCTTAGATTTTTTGATCCCATTTGATAAACCATGCAGACAACAGCAACCTCTAACCCAGAGTCCGTAGCAATGGATGCCCCGAAATACGGACTGCCGGTTACCATCATTACAGGCTTTCTTGGCAGTGGCAAGACCACGTTACTCAACCATATCCTGACCAATCAGCAGGGACTGAAAACTGCCGTATTGGTCAACGAGTTTGGGGAAGTCGGCATCGACAACGAACTGATCGTCTCTACCGGCGACGATATGGTGGAATTAAGCAATGGTTGTATTTGTTGCACCATTAATAACGATTTACTCGATGCCGTTTATAAGATTTTAGAGCGTTCCGACCAGATCGATTATCTGGTCGTGGAAACCACGGGACTCGCGGACCCTCTACCTGTGGCCCTGACTTTCTTAGGCACCGAACTGCGCGACTTAACTCGCTTAGATTCGATTGTGACTCTGGTGGATTCGGAGAATTACAGTTTGGATCTGTTTAATTCTCAGGCGGCGTACAGTCAGATTGCTTATGGCGATATTATCTTGCTCAACAAGGTAGATCTCGTCGATGAGAGCGATGTGGATCTGCTGGAGTGCAAGATTCGGGATATTAAAGCCGATGCTAGAATTTTGCGGACGACAAAATCCCAGGTACCGCTTCCGTTGATTCTCAGTGTCGGGTTGTTTGAGTCGGATAAGTATTTTAATGATGATCAAGTCGCCTCGAAAGGGGAGCATGATCATGACGATCACGATCACGATCACGATCATCACGACCATCATGATCATGACCATCATGACCATTCTAGCTGTGACCATGACCACGGTCATTGCGAGCATGACCATGATCATGAACATCATCACCACTCGAATCATTTGGAGATGGATGGGTTTACGTCGATTTCGTTCGAGAGCGATAAACCCTTGTCGATTCGTCAGTTTCAGTATTTCTTAGATAATCAGTTACCCTCAACGGTGTTTCGCGCTAAGGGGATTTTATGGTTTGATGAGAGCGATCGCCGTCATATTTTCCACTTGAGCGGCAAGCGGTTCTCGATTGATGATGATGAGTGGAAAGGTCAACCGAAGACTCAGTTGGTGTTCATTGGTCAGAATTTGGATAGGGAAACTTTGCGATCGCAGTTAAACAAGTGTGTTTGTCTGCCTTCGACTTCTCGCGGTAAAGGGTTTGGAAAATAGCGGGAAGGGTTCGAGAAAGAGGGTAGGGTTTTGATGGTAGAGTCAAGAGGCGATCGCCCTTGGAGAGACAGGAGCGATCGCCTTTTTTGCCCCGGAATTGCCCAGTTATTGAAGGGAGTTCTTTTTGGGCGATCGGCAATGCATCATCACCCCATCCTTTAGTCTATGCGAGTCGTTATCCAGCGCGTTAAATCTTCTCAAGTCACCGTCGAGGGTCGAGTTGTCGGGAAAATCGGACCTGGACTTAATCTATTGGTTGCCATCAGCGATCGGGATACAGAGACCGAACTGGACTGGATGGCCCGCAAGTGTTTAGAATTGCGGTTATTTCCGAATCCACAGGCCGATAGCAGTCGGTGGGATCAATCGGTTTTAGATATCCAAGGGCAACTGTTAGTAGTGAGTCAGTTTACCCTTTACGGGGACTGTCGAAAAGGTCGCCGCCCCTCCTTTGACCGTTCTGCACCCCCAGGAATGGCCCAAGAACTCTATGAGAAATTTGTTAAAAAGTTAAGGGAAAGTGGCTTAACCGTCCAAACAGGGGTATTTGGGGCGATGATGGAGGTAGATATCGTTAACGATGGACCCGTTACTCTAATTTTAGAGCGGGAGTCCCCAGGTTAAACAAGAAGTTTCCCATGAGAGAGACAGATTCAGGAGAGGGGTCTAGGAGCGATCAAAGGCTTGCATCTGTTCCCATAGACGATTCAACGGAAAATAGATAACCGGTGCCCACAGACTGCTGAGAATTGCACAAGCCAGAGCGAGGGGTTGGTGGTAAGCCCAAATTTCACTCAAAGCGCGATCGCCAAGGATACTAAATTGTAACGCCCGAATCGTATCAGCCAACATCGACATTCCAAATACAATCAGAGCCACGGAGATAAAATCTTCCTGGACATATTTTTGCTTTTGCAAGGTAGCCGTCAGACATCCCACCACCCCCAGACTAATGGCATGAGTCGGTTCTGCCGAAGTCATTGCGTCTAATAGCAGACCCAAGACAACCCCGGCTAAAACGCCTTGAATCGGCTTGCGTTTGATACTCCAAGCCACGACCCAAATCAACAACCAGTTCGGGGCAACCCCCAAGAGTTCCATGCCGGGAAAGCGCGTCGGGAGGAGCAGCAAGCACAACAGGACAGAACCGACGGCGATCGCGGCATTGATGAGTAACCGCATTCCCCCGGAGAAATGAGACCCGTGAGTAAAAGAAGATGTTCTCATCACATTTCCTAATTTTGCAGTTTGTCCGAATCCTCTAAAGAACCTACTTTTTCATAGGGGTTAACCACCACCCACTCCAGTAAGCTCATCGGAGCCGTGAGTTCGATTACCGCTTCTGGAGCTGGACTTTTATTCAAATTCACCGACTCTACCCGCCCGATCGGTAACCCTGGGGGGAAAAGTTTTGAATAAGAAGAAGTCGAAACCACATCCCCTTTCTTAACATCAGGCACCTTCTCAAAAAACTCCATCACCGCCCGAGAAGCCGATTGTCCTCGCATCACCCCCATTTGGCGGCTGCGACTAATCGTCACCCCCACCCGAGAACTAGGGTCACTAATCAGCAAAACCCGACTGGTATGAGCAGTAACGCTCATCACTCGTCCCACCAAGCCCCCAGGACCCGAGACAATGTAGTTTTCTTTGATGCCATCTGCCCGTCCTCGACCCAAAGTCACCTGCTGCCACCAATGGTCTGCACTACGGCCAACAATGGGAGCCAGGATCCCTTCTTTTTGATTCGGGGAAACATAGTTCAAGAGTTCTTTGAGCTTTTCATTTTGGCTTTCGAGTTCTTGGACCTTGTTTTGCAATTCCAGAGTTCGAGCATTGGTCAGTTGTTCTTGTTGAGTCGGACTCGACTGGAACGGGCGAGTCGCCCATTGATAAAGTTCAATCACAGCCGAACCTTGAGTGTACCGAACAACCAAAGCAGCACAGATGGTTAAACCCACCAGTGCTACTTGTAAACCATGCCGATCCCACCAGCGACGTAATGTGTACATTAGGAGTTTTTAGAGACTTCAGTCTTAATCAGACGATTTGAATACTTTAGAAGGATCAACTGACCTTAAGTATTCCGAGAACGACCGCTAAACACCCGTTCTAGCTGTTTAAAGTTTTCCAGAACCCGCCCCGTGCCGAGGACAACACAGCTCAATGGGTCAGCAGCGACATGAGTCACGATGCCAGTCTCATGACTAATCAGGGTATCTAGCCCCCGCAATAAAGCGCCACCCCCAGCCAACATAATGCCTCGGTCAATAATATCTGCTGCGAGTTCCGGAGGAGTTCGCTCTAAGGTGCGTTTTACCGCTTCTACAATGACCGCTAGCGGTTCGGCCATACTTTCCCGAATTTCCGGTCCCTTAATCGTGACCGTTCGGGGCAGCCCTGAGAGTAAGTGTAAGCCGCGCACCTCCATCATGGAGTCATCATCTTCATGAGTGGGATAGGCTGAACCAATCTGAATTTTGATATCCTCAGCAGTGCGCTCCCCAATGACCAGGTTATGCACCTTTTTCATGTACTGAATAATTGCTTCGTTCAGTTCATCTCCAGCCACCCGCACGGATTCGCTGAGTACGGTTCCTTGCAAACTCAGAACTGCGACTTCCGTGGTTCCTCCGCCAATATCGATAATCAGGTTGCCCGTTGGCTCCGCAACGGGTAACCCCGCACCGATCGCCGCCGCTACCGGCTCATCAATTAAATAGACATCCCTCGCCCCAGCTTGAGCAGCAGCCTCCATAACCGCACGGCGTTCCACCCCAGTGACTCCCGAGGGGATGCCGATGACAATTCGCGGCGAGACTAAGGTTCTGCCCTCATGCACCCGGCGGATAAAGTGCTTGAGCATGAGTTCAGCCGTATCGAAATCTGCAATAACGCCATCACGCAGGGGACGCAGGGCAATAACATTTCCAGGCGTCCGGCCCAGCATTTTTTTTGCATCCTCTCCCACTGCTAGTGGCACTTTTTCATCTTTATCAATGGCAACCACAGAGGGTTCTTGCAGAACAATACCTTTACCAGATACATAAACAAGGGTATTCGCGGTACCGAGGTCGATACCCATATCCCGGGATAGGGAAAAGCGATTGAACAGACCCACTGGTTTCTACGCCCCCAAAACGTGATGCTGTGCGACTATAACAATGTAACAGAAATGTAACCGAGGTGGATTCTAGTACGTTTTTTGTTTTGAGTCTAGTCCAGTGGGAGAAATTTTTTATCCCCACTGCTCCACCAAGGGTGCAACTATAATCCCCAGTCCTCTGGACAAAATCCGGATAAAACCCTTTCTGAAGAGAGCGATCGCTGATTGGGCCTTCCAGAAATTAACACAAATCCCCAAATTTTAGGGTCCCTTTTTGCCCAGGAAAGCCCCTCTAAATTCAGCATCCGAGGCAGTTTCCAGCCAGTCCAATTTTAGTTAGGAGCTAGATTTTTTCTCTGCCTTTGATGGGCGATCTCTTTCCATAACAATTCTTGCAGCAGCTTGACAATAGACCTCTTGCAAAATTCTTTAAAGCCCCCCTTCTTAAGGGGGGTTGGGGGGATCAATCCTTTTTTTTGCAAGAGGTCTATTATAGTTTTCCTTTTCTTATTTTTCGAGCAATACATATCCTTCTACACAACTGACTGATAATTTGGCTCCGAATTCCGTAGGACTTCCTGATTTGCCTCGGACGATTGGACGGACATGAGGTTGTGTTAAACTGACAATCGGATGTTCGATTCTTTTTTGATTATTTGACCACATCCAATCCTGTTGACGATAAATTTCGGGTAGTCCTAACTCATATATAGCGGTTCCCGGACTGATGAGGTACTTTTCAAAGCCCCTCTCCCGTTCTGGGAGAGGGGTTTGGGGTGAGGGCTGTACCTTATGGACATGAGAAAGGCTATAGCGAGTCTAAATGAATTAGGCACAGGGTTCGGCTCCCCTCTCCCGTTCTGGGAGAGGGGTTGGGGTGAGGGTCCATTGCCAAACTGATTTAGACTAGCTATAGACAAACCCTAAACACCAAAAAGCCTCCTGTTCTATGTAGAGAAACAGGAGGTTTTTTAGTTTAAAAGTGACCGGGCACCGAGCTATTTTCCCAGGAGGCTACCCTCCAAGTATCTTCGCCGCAGTCGCGTTTCACGTCCGAGTTCGGGAAGGAGTCGGCGTGGTTCCACGAAGCCATAGGCACCCGGAAAACTGTGAGAGTGATAAACCCTCAAGACTGCATAAAGAAAAGAAATCAAAGAAGATGTAATGAGGTCAAGCCCTCGGTCTGTTAGTACGCCTTGGCTACATACATTGCTGCACTTCCACCTAGCGCCTATTAACGGGTGTTCTGCCCGTGACCTTACTGGATTAACTCCATGAGAGCACTCATCTTGAGGTGGGCTTCCCACTTAGATGCTTTCAGCGGTTATCCGCTCCGCACTTGGCTACCCTG